>CAYRNB010000020.1:0-43493 GCA_964425315.1 uncultured Rhodoblastus sp. | reverse complement strand
TCGCGAACCTCGTCAAGCTTGAACGGCTTGATAATCGCCATAATGATCTTCATCTGATGTTCCCTGTTTTTCGCGAAATGAGGGGGCTTTCGCGTCTTTGCAGTCGGCTTGGCCGGGTCAAGGGCCGGCGAGCTCGGCCTCGCTTAACAAGAAGGGCGCCATATCAGGGGCGCCAATAACGTATTGAAAGATAAGTGGTTACTGGAAGTGGCTGAAGCATCGTGGCCGCGTTCGAGGCAAATGGCTAAAAAAAGGGCGGCAAAATTGCCGCCGTCGGCAGCGGCGCCTAAGTTCTAATCAATCTGGGATTTATTCCGTCGGCGATTTGCGCCGTGGGCGGATCAGGCCCTCTTGCGCCACCGAGGCGATCAGTTCGCCCGTGCGCGAATAGAGGGCGCCGCGGCTGAAACCAAGGGCGCCATAGGCGTTGGGGCTGTCCTGCACGTAAAGCATCCAGTCGTCGGCGCGAAACGGGCGATGCAGCCACAGCGAATGATCGATGCTCGCCGGCTGGATTTCGGGATGGAAAACCGAGAGGCCGTGAGCGATGAGCGAGGTGTCGAGCAAGGTCATGTCGGAAAGATAGGCGAGGACGGCGCGGTGGACCGCCGGATCGTCGGGCAGAGGCGACGGGGTCCGCATCCAGATCTTTTGCAGAACCTCGGACTCAGGGGCGCGCGCGACATAACGGCCGGGATCGATCGGGCGCATTTCGATCGGGCGTTCGCGTTCGAAATAGCGGCGGATCGGATCGGGCATCTGATCGCCGTGGCGGGCGAGAAAGGCGCTGACGTCGGGAAGATCCTCGGGCGGCGGGACCGGCGGCGGCGGGTGGGCGTGTTCGAAGCCCGACTCCGCATTGTGAAAGGAGGCGACGAGGGCGAAAATCACCCGGCCGTGCTGGATCGCATGGCAGCGGCGGGCGGAAAAGCTGCGCCCGTCGCGCAGGCGCTCGACCTGATAGACGATGGGCACGGCCGGATCGCCGCCGACCAGGAAATAGCCGTGGAGGGAATGCGCCGCGGCGTCCTCGACCGTGC
Source organism: uncultured Rhodoblastus sp. (assembly GCA_964425315.1). Lineage (GTDB taxonomy): Bacteria > Pseudomonadota > Alphaproteobacteria > Rhizobiales > Beijerinckiaceae > Rhodoblastus. The sequence continues at coordinate 42,453 of CAYRNB010000020.1, read as the reverse complement.
ATTGCGCCGCCACCAGGGCCTGGGCGATGACGAGGCCGCCGAAGACGCGCTGCCAGCCGACCTGTGGACTGCGCCCGCGATACAGATTCTCCTCGATCTTCTCCAAAGCGAGAATGTTCAGGAGATCGGCGACCGCTTGCGACATGACGGAACCATAAAGGTTTTTCGCCAGCAAATGGCCAATCCGGCCGAGCGGCGCCCAATTGGTTTATAGTTGAACGCTTTTTGGAAAAAGCGTCAAGGCGCCGCCGGACGGTTTCCGCGAGACTGCTTCGCAATCCGCGGAAATCGCGTCAGGGATGCAGGGATTCGCCGTGCAGGGCGAGATCGAGGCCCTCGATTTCGTCATCGGCGCGGACGCGCAGGCCGACGGCGAGATCGACGATTTTCAAGACGACGGCCGTGCCGACCACGCACCAGAGCGTGACGACGGCGACGCCGACCGCCTGGACCGCCAACTGGTGGGGGTTGCCTTCGAGCAGACCGGAAATTCCCGGATGGCCGTGGGACGCGCTGATGGAGGCCGTGGCGAAGACGCCGGCAAGCAGGGTTCCGAGCGCGCCGCCCACGCCATGCACGCCGAAAACGTCGAGCGAATCGTCATATTTCAGCTTGGACTTGAGCGCTGTGCTCGCCCAATAGCAGACGAGGCCGGCGATGGCGCCGATGAGGGCGCCCTGCCAGGGCAGCACGTAGCCCGAGGCGGGCGTGATGGTTCCCAGTCCCGCGACCGCGCCGGAGATCAGGCCGAGAACCGAGGGGCGGCCGCGCTCGAGCCATTCCATGCCGCTCCAGACCAGCGCGCCGGCGCAGGCGGAAAAATGGGTGGCGGCGATGGCGTAGACCGCGCGCGCGCCGACGCCGAGCGCCGAGCCGCCGTTGAAGCCGAACCAGCCGACCCAGAGCAGGCCGAGACCGACAAAGGCCATGGAGAGGTCGAAGGGCGAGAGGTTATCCTTGCCATAGCCCTGACGCGGGCCAAGCATCAGCGCCGCCACCAGGCCGGCGACGCCGGCGTTGATATGGACCACCGTGCCGCCGGCGAAATCGATCAGGCCCCAGCGGCCGAGAAAACCGCCGCCCCACACCCAATGTGCGGTGGGGATGTAGACGACGAACAGCCACAACACGCAAAACAGCAAGAAGGCCGAAAATTTGAGGCGGTCGGCGGTGGCGCCGCCGACCAGGGCGCAGGTGATGACCGCGAAGGTCATCTGATAGGCGCAGAACAGGAGTTCTGGAATAGTTTTGGCGAAGCTGCTGACGCTGTGGAGGCCCATTCCGTTCAGCAGCGTGGCGGAAAAATCGCCGATCAGGGCGCCGGAGCCGCGAAACGTCAGGCTGTAGCCGACGACGAGCCAGAGCAGCGATACGACCGCCGTGGCGGCGAGGCTTTGCGCCATGGTCGCCAGCACGTTCTTCTTGCGCACCATGCCCGCATAGAACAGAGCGAGGCCCGGCAGGGTCATCATCAGCACCAGGGCGGTGGCGAAAATCATGAATGCGGTGTCGCTGGCGTTGATCTTCGAGCCGGCGGCGAAAGCCGGAACGCAGGTCAGGACGAGAGCGCCGGCGGCAAGGGTCGGCCGAAGGAATTTTTTCACGGTCATAGGGCGGTCCGGTAGGCGGGTTTGAAGGCCGGCGGCCAGGCGGCGCCGTTCAAGGTGGGGTTGAATGGACGGGGGCTAGAGCGCGTCGTCGTCGGTTTCGCCGGTGCGTATGCGAACCGCGCGTTCGACCGGCGTGACGAAAATCTTGCCGTCGCCGATCTGGCCGGTCATGGCGGACTCGCGGATCGCCCCGAGCGCGGTTTCGACCAGGGAATCGGGCGTCACGATGTCGATGCGCAGTTTAGGGACGAAACTCACGACATATTCGGCGCCGCGGTAGATTTCGGTATGGCCCTTCTGGCGGCCGTAGCCTTTGACTTCGGCGACGGTCATGCCGTCGACCTTCATTTCCATCAGCCGTTCGCGGATTTCGTCGAGCTTGAAAGGTTTGATGATGGCGGTGATGAGCTTCATGGCGGGGACCGGTCGAGGGATGATGCCCACCGCGCAAACAATTTCGGCGCCATTTTTAGGCAAAATGCCTAAATTAAGTTCACGCTAGAGAATACTGATCGTCTTCGCTCCGCGCTTCCGTAGCTGGCGGCGCGAACGATGGAAAAATAGGCATAATAAGATTATTATTTATGCATTATGCATAAATATCAGGCGCTTAGTCCTCGATGCGACGCGCCTCTTCCGGCAGCATTATGGGGATGCCGTCGCGGATCGGATAAGCGAGATGGGCCGCCAGCGACACCAGTTCGTTGCGCTCGCGGTCATAGCGCAACGTCGTCTTGGTCAGCGGACAGACGAGGATTTCCAAAAGGCGCGGATCGACGCCGGCCGCTTCCGCGACCGATTTCGGTTTGTCCGGTTCGTCATTCTGGGGCGGAGGGGCGTCGGTCATGGCGGCGGCGGTCCTATTGCAAAGGCTTGCCCGCCTTGGTCGCGCGCGACAGCGCCACTTCCGACAAGGCGAGCAGAAGATCGGCGCGGGCGATTATGTCGGGCGCTTCGAGCAAGGCCTGTTTCTCGGCCGGATTGAACGGCCCGATCATAGCGAAAACCGCGATCATGTCGAAATCGGGCATGGCCTCGAGATCTTTTTTGGCGATGTCGAGCTGCAGCGCCTGCGTCAGCGCGAAGGCGATCGAATTAAGGCTTTCCCGCTGGGGCGCCGGGATTGCGTCCTGCGGCAGGAAATCGTCGGCGAAGCGGTCGAAATCGACCCGCGCCTGGCGATAGGGGGTCGGCGCCTCGATTTCTTCGACGATATTGAAGCGGGCGACGCCGCTCAGCACCACGAAATAGCGGCCGTCGCCGGTTTCCGACATTTGCGTGATGCGTCCGACCGCGCCCACCTGGCGGAGCGCCGGCGTCTTGCCTGGCCCGGCTTCGGCGTCCGCGGCTGGCTGGATCATGCCGATGATGCGTTCCCCGGCCATGGCGTCGTCGAGCAAGGCGAGATAGCGCGGCTCGAAAATATTCAGCGGCAATTGCCCGCCCGGCAGGAGAATGGCGCCGGGGAGCGGAAAAAGCGGGATGACCTCAGGTAGATCGGAGGGCCGCAGATAGGTCTTGTTCATCGCCATGGCGAGGCCGACTAGGAGAAGAGCAGCGACGACAATTGCCTGCGGGCCGTAAGCGTCGCCTGATCGAGCGGCCCCCAGCTGTCGAACAACTGCAGAAGCAACTTGCGCGCCGCGTCATCGTTCCAGCTGCGGTCACGCTTGATGATGTTCAAGAGTTCCTGCGCCGCGGCCTCGCGCCGTCCGGCGGCGTTGAGCGCCACGGCGAGATCGTAGCGGGCTTGATGGTCGGAAGGGACGTTTTCGACCCGCGCCAGCAGATAGGCGAGATCGCCGACCGACCCGGCCTGCTCCTCCAGGGCGATGGCGGCGCGGGCCGCCGCCACGGGGGGCGCGTGGGCGTTCTTGGCGGGTATGGCGTCGAGCAGCCTTTTCGCCTCGTCTTTCTGGCCGCGCGCGACCAGTACGCGCGCTGTGCCGGCCTGCGCGCCGACATGGTTGGGATCGGCGTCGAGCACGGCAAGAAAGCCCTGTTCCGCCGCATCGACCTCGCCGGCCTCCAGCAACGCCTCCGCCTCTGCGAACAGGGCTTCGGTATCAACGCCGGTCGCGCCGCCACAGCGCTCAATAAACGCCTTTACATCGCTTTCAGGCAGCGCGCCCATGAAAGCGTCAACCATGCGGCCCTTGAGAAAGGCGACGACGGCGGGGATCGATTGGATTCCCAATTGCTGGGCGATCTGGGGATGATTGTCGATATTCATCTTGGCGAGGCGGATATTGCCCTGCGCCGCCTTGACCACTTTTTCCAGCACCGGCCCCAATTGCTTGCAAGGGCCGCACCAGGGCGCCCAGAAATCGACGAGGACGAGGCGCTTCTGCGATTCGTCCATGACTTCGGCGCGAAAGTCTTGGATGCTGACGTCAATCACATCGGCGCTCTGCGCGCCCTTGGCCTGCGGGGCAATCAAATCATCCGCCTGTGGCATTGCTTATTCCGTCGGTTCGAGGTCGCGGCCCCGGCCTGCCGGCAGGGATTTGGGCTAAAATGGCGGGCTCTGATGACTTTCGCAAGCATTCGAATATATTTTTCGTCGCGCCGGCGCTGGAAGCAAGTCCATGGAGACGCATCCCGCCGCAACATGCCGATCCGCGCATAAGCCATTTTCCAGACCGGATTCCGCTTTTCGAAATCGCGCATTGGCGCGCGAACGGCCGCCTTCCACCCGTGAGAAAAAGACCGGCGCCGCCCTGTTGCAATGTCGGGGACTTTGCGGCATATAGCCGGGCGCGGCGCGCGTGCGCCGCCGCACGGATGCGGGTGTAGCTCAGGGGTAGAGCACAACCTTGCCAAGGTTGGGGTCGAGGGTTCGAATCCCTTCGCCCGCTCCAAAATTCAAAGCAAAACTGAAACTGCGGCGCAGGGCGCGCGGCGTCTGCTAGATGCGGCGTCATTTCCTCGGATCGCCGGCGCGCGGCGGTTTCGTCGCGCAGGCGGCGCGGTCGCTTTATATTTCGTATTGCGGCGACGCGACCCTATTTGGAGCAAGACCCAGTTCCTCGCCTTCGGATAGCTTGCGCGGCGGCGGGCCCGTGGCCATATCGTTAATCAGCGTCTTGTCGCGTGGAGGGGCCGCCATGCGCCGGAATCTTTGGTTCGTGGCCGCGTTGGTCTTACCGTTCGTCGGAAGTGTCGCGAACGCGGGTGGTTGGCGAGGGGGCCATGGCTCGTTCGGTCACGGTGTGTTCCGGCCCGCGAGCAGTTTCAGCCATGGAACGATCGGTCACCGGTACTGGCGTGGCGGACACCGGTATCACTACCCGTTCTATGGCTATTATTACCCGTTTTTTGATGATTATGATTCAGGCTATGGTTATTCCTACCCGCCGACGCCGTCGGTGCAAGTGAACATCGAAATAAATCAGGGTCCTAGGGTAGCGCCGGACGAAGGCTCACGCGACGAAGCCGTCGGCCCGCATTGGGTTCACGCGCCCCCTGCGCCTCACCGGAAGCCTGTGGATTAAGCGCCTGTCCCGCCGACAGCCGATGACGACCATTGAGGGTTGGACAGCAACCTTGTTTGAGGCGGCGTGTTTCGGGGGCGTGCAGTTGCGGCGCGAGCGACGACCAGCTTCAAGAGAAAATCGCGGTGAGCCAAGGGAAAGGGTGAGCCAAGGGAAAGATTGCTCGTGATCCAGGCAATCCGATGCAAGGCGTATAGAGCTTAAGCATAGGCGCGTGTGTTTTTTTTGTTTAGCAACAATAGAATGCCAGAAAAATCAGCTCGTGCCCAAAATATTTCTGCATTATTTGCGAAACTTATCCATAATAAAATAAGCTCGCACAGCGCGCGGCGCACACCCCTCGTGCAGCCTGCTGTGCGAGTTAGTCGGGATTGGAGCTTTTTGTGTGTGCTTAGGCTCTTGTCTTGGCCCCGGGTGCAATGTTCTTGCGCCCGGGTTTTATTGCCATCGCGATGGGGCTAGTGAACACCGCCGCAGTTGGCAGGTAACAATGTCGCGTAATTCAGTCCCGCTGTCTGTCACGGAAAAGCCACACCCGCGATTAAACGGCCAAATGATTGACGCGCGTATCAGCCCATCATCGTTAATGCTTTTGCTTTAAACAGAAAACGCCCGCCCATACATTCGGAGCGAGCGTTTCTCATTCGGTGAAAATTTTTGGCGGCCAGGTCGGAATCGATCCGAGCCCGGGCGCGTGCTCGTCAAAATCCTCGTGGTCCGCTTCTCCCGCGAAGTCCTTGCAGCTGTCACGTATTCGCTAATCCCCGGCGGGTTCCGGGTGGACAAGCTGTAGAAATTTCAGGCCTCATTGTCTCGGAATGCAAAAGCGTCGCCGATTCGTGCAATGCTTCGGCCTCTCTCCGCCCCGAACAATGATGGCGGCCCGTCATGGATTCAGCGTCAGCCCCGCAGGAACGCCTTAAGCGCAACCTCAACGTCTGGGAGGCGATCGCCCTCTCATTGGCGATCATGGCGCCTTCCATGGCCGCCAACATCAATCCGCAGGCGTCGGCGGCCGTCGTCGGGAGGGCAGTCCCCCTGTCCTTTCTGATCGCCACCCTTGGCGCCCTTCTGATCGCGCATTCCTTCGTCCGTTTGAGCCAGCGGTATCATCACGCCGGATCGGTCTACGGCTTTGTGGGCGCGACGCTCGGCGAAGAAACCAGGGACCCGAAACGCGACGTTCCGCGCGCGATCTGGGGCACGGTCCTGTTCGGCGGCGCCTATTATGTCGTCGTAACGGCTGTCGAAGTGATGGGCTTCGGCACAAGACCGGACGAGATCAAAGCGTTCGTCAATTCGTCGTCTCTGATGGGCGAACTGTCGAGCCAATATGTGGCGCCTTGGCTCGGCCATATCATTACTCTCGGCGCGACCGTCAGCGCGATCTCCTGCGCCCTTGCCTGCGTCGTCGGGGCGTCGCGGCTGATCTACGCCCTGTCGCGCGACGGCGCGGGACTGCGATCGCTCGATTTCATCTCGCAGTCGCACGGAATTCCCTCGCGTTCGGTCGCGCTTGTGGTCTTCGCGGGCTGGGCTTTCTTCATCGTGGCCGGAAACAGCAAACTGGACGTGTTCAATGCGGCCGCCATCGTGGGCGGGGCCGGCGCCCTTCTGCTCCTGATCGCTTATTTCATGGCGTGCCTGGGCGGGCTTCGACTGTTCTTCAAAGGCGCCAAAGGCGGGGTCGCCATCAGCAAATGGGAAGTTTTCGCGCCTTTAGCCGCAATGGTCGTGCTCGCCTATACGATGGCCCGGAACATCTGGCCCTTGCCGCATGGCGCGGCTTTGTTGACGCCGGCGATATTCCTGCTCGTTGCGCTCATCGTCGCCGTCGCGGTCCTGGTTCGACCCGAAGCCATGCGGCTCGCCGGCGCTCGCCTCACGAAGGAAGAAATTGTTGCGGCCGGCGGCGAAGATGCAAGCGCCTGAGGGGCGAAGCTCAGCTGTCCATTTTCAGGGCGGCGATAAAAGCCTCCTGCGGGATTTCGACCTTGCCGAACTGCCGCATGCGCTTCTTGCCTTCCTTCTGCTTTTCCAACAGCTTTCTCTTGCGGGTGACGTCGCCGCCGTAACACTTGGCGGTCACGTCCTTGCGCAGGGCGCGAATGGTCTCGCGGGCGATGATTTTCGCGCCGATCGCCGCCTGGATCGGAATCTGGAACATGTGCTGCGGGATCAGTTCCCGCAGCTTTTCGCACATGGCGCGGCCACGCGATTCCGCCCGCGTCCGATGCACCAGCATAGAAAGAGCGTCCACCGGCTCGCCATTGACCAGGATCGACATTTTCACCAGATCGCCGGCGCGATAGTCGATCAGCTGATAATCGAAGGAGGCGTAGCCTTTGGAAATCGACTTCAGCCGGTCGTAAAAATCGAACACCACTTCGTTGAGCGGCAGCTCATAGACCACCATGGCGCGCTTGCCGACATAATTGAGATCGACCTGAACGCCGCGCCGGTCCTGGCAGAGCTTTAAGACCGCGCCGAGATAATCATCCGGCGTTAATATCGTGGCCTTGATCCACGGCTCCTGAATTTCGGCGATTTTCACCACATCCGGCATGTCGGCGGGATTGTGCAGCTCCAGCGTTTCGCCGGATGTGAGGTTGATCTTGTAGATGACCGAGGGCGCGGTGGCGATGAGGTCGAGATTGAACTCGCGCTCCAGCCGCTCCTGGATGATTTCGAGATGCAGGAGCCCCAGAAAGCCGCAGCGGAAGCCGAAGCCAAGCGCCGCGGAGGATTCCATCTCGAAGGAAAAGCTGGCGTCGTTCAGCCTGAGCTTGCCCATCGCAGCGCGCAAATCCTCGAAATCGGCGGCGTCGACCGGGAACAGGCCGCAAAAGACCACCGGCTGCGCCGGCTTGAAGCCGGGGAGCGCCTCGACGCAGGGTTTCTTGTCGTCGGTGATCGTGTCGCCGACGCGGGTGTCGGCGACCTGCTTGATCTGCGCGGTGATGAAGCCGACCTCGCCGGGGCCGAGCTTTTCGGCGTCCTGCATTTTGGGGCGGAACACGCCCAGCCGGTCCACTTCGTAATGGGCGCCGGTCCCCAGCATCTGGATTTTCTGGCCCTTTTTCAGCACGCCGTCGAAAATGCGCACCAGAACCACCACGCCGAGATAGGGGTCGTACCAGCTATCCACCAGCAGCGCTTTCAGGGGCGCGTTTTCGTCGCCTTTGGGCGGTGGCAGCTTATGGACGATCGCCTCGAGGACCTGGTCGATGTTCAGGCCGGTCTTGGCGGAAATCGGCACGGCCTCGGACGCGTCGAGGCCGATCACCTCCTCGATCTGCGCCTTGATGCGGTCGGGCTCGGCCGCCGGCAGGTCGATCTTGTTGAGCACCGGCACGATCTCATGGCCGGCGTCGAGCGCGTGATAGACGTTGGCGAGCGTCTGCGCCTCCACCCCCTGGCTCGCGTCCACCACCAGAAGCGAGCCTTCACAGGCGGCCAAGGAGCGTGAGACTTCATAGGCGAAGTCCACATGGCCGGGCGTGTCCATCAGGTTGAGGATGTAAGTCTTGCCGTCCTTGGCCGGATATTCGAGGCGCACCGTCTGCGCCTTGATGGTGATGCCGCGCTCGCGTTCGATATCCATGGAATCGAGCACCTGCTCGACCATTTCGCGCTCGGCGAGCGCGCCGGTCTGCTGGATCAGCCGGTCGGCAAGGGTCGATTTGCCATGGTCGATATGGGCGACGATGGAGAAATTGCGGATATTGTCGATCGTATGCGCGGTCATGCGCGGCAGATAGCAGTCCGGCCCAGCGAAAGAAAGGGAGCGGCGGCAAAAATCCTCGCTCCTTGCGACCGGTCTCTAAGGACTTGTTCACCGCCAGGGCCTTAGCATGGACGGCCAGTCCTTTTCCGCCGAATCCCAGATCTCATGACGACAACCCGAAAACTCTGGATTGCCTGGTTTTTCCTGGTCTTCGGGCTGTTCAATATCTTTGGCCCGAGGTGGGAAAGCTATCGTCGGCCGAGCGATCCGCCCGACGTCTCCCTTACGACAATCATGGGAAGGCTTGACGATTGGCAATGCCTGGGCGTGCTGACGTCCGACTCCGGCGATACGGAGCGCTATTTCGCCTATGCCAACGCCATGCTCGGAAGGCCCTATACCGCCGCGTACGTGCGCAAAGCGGGGGATTCGCAAGCGATGAAAGCGGCCGCTGGCACGGCCCCCTACTTCATTCACGTGACTCCGGCGCGTCCGCTGCTGCCCTGGCGTGATTTTGCCGTGGAATATCCGCCCGGCATGTTGATATTCGCCCTGGCGCCCGCCTTGCTGACGCATAATTTCGCGCTTTACCATCTGCTATTCAGCATTGAGATGGGGCTTCTGCTGACACTCTCCGTCTTTGTCGCCGTGCGGGCGATGGAAAGGGTCGCGCCGGGCCAGGGCCAGCGAACGCTCGAATTCGCGCTGGCGACGACGCTCGCGCTAGGCTTCATCGCCACGCGCCGCTATGACGCCTGTGTCTCCCTTTCGCTTGGCCTGACCCTTTTCGCGCTGGCGGCGCGCCGTCCCGCCGGCGCCGGCGCCGCTCTGGCTTTCGGCGTCATCGCCAAGGGCGCGCCCATCCTGTTCGCGCCGCTCGGCGTCTTTTATTACGCGACGGCGCGACGCTGGCGCGCGCTCCTGGTCAGTCTCGCCGCCGCTGCTCTTCTTTGCCTCGTCGCCTGCGGCGGCTATCTGTGGCTTGCCGGCGCGCATTGGGGCGACGCCTTCGCCTATCACGCCGACCGGCCGCTGCAGGTCGAGAGCACCTTTTCGGCCCTGCTGATTTTCTTACAAATATTCGATCCTCATCTGATCTCGCACGCCGTCTACACCTTTGGCTCGCTCAATATCGTTTCACCCTATGAGCCTCTATTGCGTCCCGTGGCGGAAGCGGCGCCCATTCTGGCGATGGCGGCGTGCGCCTTCTGGACCTGGCGCGCCTTGTCGCGCCAAAAGGTCGGCGATCTGGACCGGCTCGTCATCCTGGCCAAGAGCGCCTGCGCCATCATCATCGCCTTCTCCGTTTTAGGAAAAGTCTTTTCGCCTCAATACCTCGTCTGGTTGACGCCGGTCGCGGCAATCGCCAGCCTCCGCGCGGCGCCCAAGACGACAATCTGGCTTTTTGTCGGACTGGGGCTAAGCCAGCTGGAATATCCCTATTTATATACTTTTCTGGCCAGCAGCCTGACGCCTTTCTTCGGCCTCGTCGTGCTCCTGCGCAACGGCGCCCTGTTGATCTGGGCGACGAAACTTCTGCTGGCGGCGCCGGAAAGGGTCGCCGATGAAGCGGCGCTGGCGTCCGCGGCGCAAGCGCCAGCCGCATGAGCCGGCGAACCAAACTTTGGCTCGCCTGGTTCTTCATCGCCTTTGGCGCGCTGAACTGCTACGGCCCCAGCCTCAATTCCTATCGGCGCCTGACCGATCCGCCGACATTGACCAACGACCAGATCGTCGCGCGCCTGTCCAGGCCGCAGCTGATTCTGGAGGTCTTGCGCGACGCCTCCGACACGCGACGCTATTTCGCTTACGCCAACGCCATTCTCGGCCGCCCAGCGTCGAAATATTACATTCGTTCGACTTCGGAATGGGGCAAGGTCGAGACCGTGGTCGCTCAAAAAGACGTCGGGCTGACCGGGGGAGGAAAGCATTTCTGGCCATGGCGCGATTTTTCCGTCGAATATCCGCCGGGCATGCTGGTCCTGATCCTCCTGCCGGCCCTGTTGACGAAAAATTTCTCGACATTCCATTTCTTGTTCAGCCTGGAAATGGAGGCTTTGCTCACCTTATCCGTTTATTTCGCGGTCAAAACGGCTGACAGAATGAAACCGGGGGCGGGCGAGAGGGCGCTCGCCTGGAGCCTCGCCTCGCTCGCCGCGCTGGGGGTGGTCGCGGTACGCCGCTATGACGCTTGCGTGTCGCTGTCAGTGAGTGCGGCGGTTCTTGCGCTTGCCGCGCGTCGCCCGGCGCTTTCGGGCGTCGCCTGGGCCGGCGGCGTGATCGCCAAGGGCGTCCCGATCGTGCTCGCGCCTCTGGCCTTGTTCTGGCATGTTTTTCAGGCGGATGTGCGGGGCCTTGTCCGGGCGGCGCTCGCCGCGGCCCTCTGTTTCGCGATCGCCGCCGGGCTCTATTTCGCCATAGCCGGTTCGCATTACGCCGACGCCTTCCTCTACCACGCCAGACGGCCGCTGCAATTCGAAACCTTTTACGGCGGCGCGCTGATGTTCTTGCAGTTTTTCAAACCGCATGTCGCGAGCCTGGGCTATTCCTACGGATCGGAAAATATTGTCTCGCCTTATGAGCCCGTGCTGCGCCACGTCGCGTCGATCGCGCCTTTCGTCGCCATGCTCGGCGTTTTTTTCTGGGCCTTCCTGCGGATGCGGCGCGCGCGCGCGGAAATGGACCGTTTTGCCGTCCTTCTGTCGGCGTCCTGCGCTTGTCTGGTCGCTTTCGCCTCGCTCGGCAAAATCTATTCGCCGCAATATCTGGTCTGGCTCATTCCGCTCGGCGCCCTCGCGTCGCTGCGCCAGGGGGGAAGGGCCGGCAAGTGGATGATCGCGGCTTTCGTTCTGGCGCAACTGGAATATCCGTTCCTCTATTCCGGCCTGACCGAGGCGACCTATCCGCTCATCGGCGCCGTCATCGTCCTGCGCAACCTGGCGCTGTGGATCTGGGTCTTTTTCCTGCTGCGCGAACCCTACCGTTCCACGCAAATGGACGGCGTGGAGGCGTAGGCGCATTTCCTTTTCGGAAAATTCCTCTAAAAGCGCGGACGGAAACGACAAAGGAGAGTTCATGCGTCCTTCGAACCGCGCGCCCGACGCCATGCGTCCCGTCTCGCTCCAGCGCAATGTCGCCCGTTACGCCGAAGGCTCTTGCCTGGTGAAATTCGGCGAAACCCATGTGCTTTGCGCCGCTTCGCTCGAAGACAGGCCGCCAATGTGGCTGCGCGGTCAGGGACGCGGCTGGGTCACCGCCGAATATGGCATGCTGCCGCGCTCGACCCATACCCGCACCAGGCGGGAATCGGCGGGCGGCAAGCCCTCGGGCCGCACCCAGGAAATCCAGCGGCTGATCGGCCGGTCCTTGCGCGCCGTCACCCATCTGCCGGCGCTCGGCGAGCGCCAGATCACCATCGATTGCGATGTGATCCAGGCCGACGGCGGCACGCGCACGGCGGCGATCACCGGCGCCTGGGTCGCGCTGCACGATTGCCTCGAATGGATGCGGGGGCGCTCGATGATCAAGGACATGCCGCTGAAAGACCATGTCGCCGCCGTCTCCTGCGGCATTTACGAGGGCGTCCCGGTGCTCGATCTCGATTACGCCGAGGATTCCGCCGCCCATACCGACGCCAATTTTGTCATGACCGGCTCGGGGGGCCTCGTCGAAGTGCAGGCGACGGCCGAGGGCGAGGTCTTTTCCGAAGCCGAGCTTTTGTCGCTGCTCAATTTGGCGCGCGGCGGAGTCGCGCAATTGGTGGCCTTGCAAAAGCAGACGATCGCCGAATGACGCGGCGGCTTTCCGGCAAAATCGTCATCGCCACCCATAATTCCGGCAAGTTGCGGGAAATGCGGGAATTGCTGGCGCCTTACGGGATCGAGGCGACCTCGGTCGGCGAGCTTGGCCTCGACGAGCCGGAGGAAACCGGCGCCGATTTCGCCTCAAACGCGCTCATCAAGGCGCGGGCGGCGGCGAAAGGCGCAAATCTTCCGGCGCTTGCCGATGATTCCGGCCTGTGCGTCGAGGCGCTCGGCGGCATGCCCGGGATTTATTCGGCCCGATGGGCCGGCGAGGCCAAGGATTTTTACGCCGCCATGGCGCGGATCGAGGAGGAGGTGAAGAAGTCCGGCTCGCCCTCGCGCCGCGCCCATTTCGTCTCGGCCTTGGCGGTCGCCTGGCCGGACGGAGCGGAGCAGGTTTTCGAAGGCAAGGTTTTCGGCGATCTGACCTTTCCGCCGCGCGGAAAACAGGGGTTCGGCTACGATCCGTGTTTTACGCCGGACGGCCATTCACGCACCTTTGGCGAAATGAGCGCGGAAGAAAAGCATGGCGTTCCCGCGGACGGGTCGGAAGCGCTGTCGCACCGGGCGCGGGCGTTCCAGATGCTGGCGCGGAATCTGCTCGGGCGGGACTAGGCGGCGAAGCCCGACCGACGTTCAAATTTTGCGTTACGCTCAACCAATGGACCGCTAATGGCTCATACCGGCCTTTCGCGAAAAATTGGCGAGGGTCTCGTCGCGACCCCGAGCGCCTTCCCGCGCTCTGTTCTCGCCGTCTCTTAGCGCGAGCGATCCGGCCATTCGGGTTCGGAGGAACGTCCCTGCTTGCTCCTTGGAGTGGACGAGCACCGAATCTGAGCCAGAGCTAGAGTTGGGCGCCGATTAACAGTGAGTTATTTCCTCTATTAGAAGAAGTATTTTCTTTGTTAAGCAACGCTGACGTTATGCTCACGCAGAACAGGGTACGATCTGTGCATTAATTATAACGTAACGTCTGGTCTTTATTATCGCTGCGATGCTTTGTTCGGCAATAATTCAGGTTTCAAGGATGTTAACCGTGCTGAGGCGGAGAAAAATATTGTCGCGCTTTTGGCGTGACGAAGCGGGGTCTTACGCTGTGATCGTCGCTGTGGCCTTGCCGGCTATCGTCGGCGCCATCGGGCTTGCGACGGAAATGGGCATTTGGGCTTGGCAAAAGCAGCAAATGCAGCAAATCGCCGATTCCGCGGCCTATACTGCGGCGACTGCCTCGGGCGCAGGGGAAACGTCCGATCAGGCCAAAGCCGACGGATTGGCCGTTGCGTTCGATCTCAACAACTCGGCCAATGTCACGCTAATGGAGAATTCGACCACCGGGGCATGGACCGCGACGGCGATGACGGTCAATACGCGCACTTTCTCCAGCGTCTTCGGCCAGCCGTCGGTGACGATTTCCGCAACGTCCAAAGCCGCTTCCGGCCATGTCGGCGATGGCTGCGTTCTCGCGCTCGACCCTTCATCTTCCGGCGCCTATACCGAGCAGGGCAACCCCGCCGTCACCCTGAACAAATGCAGCCTGTTTGTCGATTCGAGCAGTTCCTCGGGCTTGTCGATGGGCGGTTCTTCGTCTTTGACGGCCGCCAGCGTTTATGCCGTCGGCGGGATTTCAGGCGCCAGTTCCATCAACGCCAACAAGTTCACCGGCGCAAGGTATCTGTCCGACCAGCTCGCAGGCAAACAATATTACGATATGAGCACAGCGACGGCGCAAAGCCAAAGCAAGAAAAGCAGTACGCTCGACCCCGGGATTTACAGTTCAAACATCACCGTCAAGACAAACGACAACATCACCATGAACCCGGGGGTTTACTATCTTGTGGATGGCGCTCAGCTTATCGTTCAGGGTCAAGGAACACTGACCGGGACCGGCGTGACCATCGTGCTCACTAAGCAGAATACGTCGACTTACGGATCGTTCAAAATCACGGGCGGCTCGATCGATCTCACCGCGCCGACCTCCGGCTCGACGGCGGGCTTTGTTGTCTTGGCCGATCCGACCATGCCGAATTCCAATGTCATCGACATGACCGGAATGAACTCCTCCTATTGGGGCGGGCTCATCTATGCGCCTTCCGCCACTGTGCATTTAACCGGCGGCGCGAGTTCGGGGCAGGCGTATAACTGCACCAAGGTCATCGCTTACGACATCAGCTTCTATGGCAATTCCAGCCTGTCGGTCACTTGCCCCCCCTCCGTTCCGACATTCGGCGCAATGCCCGCCAGGATCGCGCAATGAGGGAAAGAATCGCAATCGGCCCGGTAGAATTGCTGTGGCGGCCGCCGAGGGATTTCTTCGGCGCCGCAGGCGGTGCGTCCTGCGGCGTAGCGGTTCAAATTTCGACGTCGTCGTGAGGTGTGTTCGAAGCGATAGCCCGCCGGCATAGCGCTCCTGGCGACTTTCCGACCGGTCCACGCCCTTCAGGCTATGACCGGAGTCCGCCTAGCTATTCCCTTGCTGGCGACTTTGGAGGCCGTCCGCTGTCCGCCGATCCCCGTCGGCGGTCATCTCGCGTGTGGAGCCGGCGACCGAAACCCTTCCCGTTTGCTGCCGCATCGTTAACTCTTCCGCAGGGAAGGTGAAGATTTCGTAAAGCGCCGCGTGACGGAAAATTCCAAAAATGGCATAAGGGCGCATGGCGAGCATTGTTTCCGCGATTCACGACCCCGGCTTTGGCGTTTACGTCCATTGGCCTTTCTGTCTGTCGAAATGCCCCTATTGCGATTTCAACAGTCATGTCCGGCGCGGCGGCGTTGAGGAAGAGCGCTACCTCGCCGCGATTCTGACCGAATTGAAGCAACGCGCCGCCATCACGCCGGGGCGCGAGGTGCGGTCGATCTTTTTCGGCGGCGGCACGCCCTCGCTCATGGCCCCGAAAACGGTCGCGGCGATCATCGAGGCGATCGGCCAGCTTTGGAAGCTCGATCCCGGCGCGGAAATCACTTTGGAGGCCAATCCGACCAGCGTCGAGGCCGGACGCTTTCGCGGCTATCGCGAGGCGGGGGTCAACCGCGTCTCGCTCGGCGTGCAGGCGCTGAGCGATTCCGACCTGAAAACGCTGGGGCGGACCCATACGGTCGAGGAAGCGATGCGCGCCCTCGACATCGCCGCCTCGACTTTTCCCCGCGCCTCCTTCGATCTCATCTACGCCCGCCCGGGCCAGACGGCCCGCGCCTGGGCGACAGAGCTGACCGAGGCCCTGAAAAGGGCGCCGGAGCACTTGTCGCTCTATCAACTGACCATCGAGCCCGACACCATGTTCGAGCGGCTGTCCATGGCCGGCAAGCTCAAGCTTCCCGATCCCGACACCGGCCGGGCCTTGTGGGACGTGACCCAGGAATTGACCGAAAAAGCCGGCATGCCGGCCTATGAAATTTCCAATCACGCCCGGCTGGGCTGCGAGAGCCGGCACAATCTCATCTATTGGCGCTATGGCGAATATGTCGGCGTCGGTCCCGGCGCCCATGGCCGCGTCGTCACGCCCAAGGGGTCGCGGCGCGCGCAGGCGACCGAGCCGCATCCTGAAATGTGGCTGACCGTAGTCGAGAGCGAAGGGACGGGGCTGGTCGAGGACGAAATGCTGTCGCTCGAAGCCCAGGGCGACGAATTTCTGCTCATGGGCCTGCGGCTCGCCGAAGGCGTCGATCCCGCCCGCTTCCAGGCTTTGACCGGCAAGCGTTTTGAAGCCTCGCGCGTCGCCGATCTCATCGCCCACGGCATGGTCGAATATACCCGCCACGGCCGCATCCGCGTCACGTCCGAAGGTTTCCCGGTGCTCGACGCGGTGGTGGCCGATCTGGCGGCGTGATTTGCTCTAGAACTGATGGCCCATGACGGCGCCTTTGGAGAGCGACGTCAGATAGGTAATCAGATTCGCCATTTCGGGACTGTCGGCGGCGGGCGGATTGCCTTGCAGCGCGCCCTTGACGCATCGCGTCACTTGCCCTTCCAGGGTCACCACCTCATGCGTCCGGGCGTTGAATTTCGGAAACCCGGCCGCAGCGCCGACGAGGCTCGGAATCGCGGCGCCGTTCGGCAATTTACCTTGGCTCTTGCCATTATTTGAATGGCAGGAGGCGCAGGTCGCGGGCTGGCCGTTGAACATTCTTTTGCCGCCAAATGTGTCGGAGGCGAAGATTTGCTCGCCCAGCCGCGCCGCGTCCGCCAGCGAACTCGCCTTGGCGTTGAAAGAGTTGGCTGGCGCGCCGAGAGTCGGCGTCGAACCAAGGGCGGCGACGAGGAGAATGGCCGTCAGATAGGCCGAAGCAGCGCTGCATTTCCTCATATCTTTTCCTCCATGACGCATAAGCGCAACTCTGGCGCCGTTAGAAGCCCATGCCCAGCGAATTCGTCCGACAAGCGGCGACGGTTATCCCAGACACCTCGCCGCCACAATTCCGCTCGCCCTTGCCTGTATCAATCCGGGACTTTAGATTCGTCTCCGATTCCGCCAAAAATTCAGCTAAGGTTTTACGCAATGGCTCAAAAATCGCGCGGCGCGGCTCTTGCTTTCGGCCTGTCGCTTGGCCTGTCTCTCGCGGCCGGCTCGGCCTATGCCGGCGACCGGGTGGTGGACGGCCTGCTCGGCGCCGGCGCCGGCGCTTTGGTCGCGGGTCCGGTCGGCCTGGTGGCGGGCGGCGTCATCGGCTATTCCGGCGGTCCGTCGATCGACTGTCACTTGCGCGGCGGCTGTCGCCATCATCACTATCACCACCACCATTCCCACCATAACGACTGATCCGCCGCCTCATGGCCGCAAGCGATAGCCGGTCCTGAACACCCAGACCACGATCGCGACGCAGACCAGCAGCATGGCGAAGGTCAGGCCGAGGCAGATCACCGGTCCGACCGAAGCCACGCCGTAAAACGCCCATCTGAATCCGTCGACGAGATAGACGATCGGGTTGAGCAGGGCGATCTTGCGCCACAAAGGCGGCAGCATATCGATGGAATAGAAGGTCCCGCCGAGGAAAGTCAGCGGCGAGATGACCATCAGCGGCACGATCTGCAATTGCTCGAAATTTTCCGCCCACAGGCCGAGAATGAAGCCGAAAAGGGCGAAAGTCGCCGACATCAGGACGAGAAAGGCCAGCGACCACAGCGGATGCAGGAGGTGAAAAGAGACGAAAATCCGCGCCGTGGCCAGAATGATCAGGCCGAGCAGCACCGATTTGGTCGCCGCCGCGCCGACGAAACCGATCAGAACCTCCACCGCCGAGATCGGCGCCGACAGGACCTCGTAGATCGTGCCGGTGAAACGCGGCAGATAGATGCCGAAGGCGGCGTTGGAGACGCTTTCGGTCAGAACCGCCAGCAGGATCAGGCCCGGCACGATGAAGGCGCCGTAGCTCACGCCGTCGATCGAATGCATGCGCGAGCCGATGGCCGAGCCGAAGACGACGAAATAAAGCGCGGTGGAGAGAACCGGCGAGGCGATGCTCTGGAACAGGGTGCGCCAGGTGCGGCCGAGTTCGAAAAGATAAATGGCGCGAACGCCGGTCAGGTTCATCGGCCCCTCCGCACCAGATCGATGAAAATCTCTTCGAGCGACGAGCGGTTGGTGTTCACCGAGGCGAAGTCGATGCCGCGCGCCGTCAAATTCCGCAGCAGGTCGGCGAGGCCGCCCTCATCAACGCCCGCGTCGCCTTTCTGGGTGAAGGTGAGCGACATGCCGTCGTCGGAAAGCGCCAAAGGCGCGGCGAACAGATTTTCGGGCACGGATTCCATTCTGTTCTTGAGCCCGATCGTCACCCGCGTCTGGCCGAGCCGGCGCATAAGCGAATGTTTTTCCTCGACCACGACGATCTCGCCCTTGTCGATGACGCCCACGCGGTCGGCCATGTCCTCGGCCTCCTCGATATAATGGGTGGTGAGAATGATGGTGACGCCTTTTTCGCGCAGATGCCGCACCATGGTCCACATGTCGTGGCGCAACTCGACATCGACTCCGGCCGTCGGCTCGTCGAGGAACAGGACTTCCGGCTCGTGCGCCAGGGCTTTGGCGATCAGCACGCGCCGCTTCATTCCGCCCGACAGGTCGGCGATGCGCGAATCCTTCTTGTCCCATAGCGACAGATCGCGCAGCAGCCGTTCGAGGTAGGCGGGATCGCGCGGCCGCCCGAACAGGCCGCGCGAAAAGCTGACCGTGTTCCACACGGTCTCGAACAGATTGGTCGCCAGCTCCTGCGGCGCGAGGCCGATTTTCTTGCGCGCCTCGCGATAGTTCTTGGCGATGTCGAAGCCATCGACCAGGACCGTTCCCGAAGAGGGCCGCACCAGCCCGCAGACGATGCCGATGAGCGTCGTCTTGCCGGCGCCGTTGGGGCCGAGCAGGGCGAAAATCTCGCCGCGCCTGATGGCGAGATCGACGCGCTTGAGCGCGACCAGGCCGGTCTTATAGGTCTTGGCCAGATTGGCGATGGTCAGCACGTCGTCCAAAAGCGGCGATCCTTCGCCGCGTCCCGCCGTTAAAGGCGCTGCGGCAATCCTTGCCGCGCCTTTTGGCACGAAAAGCCCGGACGCGCCAAGGCCGCCGCGAGTTTTGGCGCCGGCCTTACTTTCCGTCATAGGCGATGCGATAGAGCGCGCCTTCCTGATCGTCCGAGACGAGGAGCGAGCCGTCCGGCAATTCGGCGAGCGCTGCGGGACGGCCGAGATAGGGCGTTCGCCCGGGGTTCCAGCCCTGGGCGAAGGGGATTTCCGCGCCCGCCTTGCCGTCATGATAGGGAACGAAAACGATCCGCGCGCCGATCGGGACCTTGCGGTTCCACGAGCCATGCTGGGCGATGAAAATCCCGCGCCATTTTTCCGGAAATTTCTTGCCGCGATAGAAGATCATGCCGAGATCGGCGGCATGGGCGTCCAATTCGACTTCCGGGAAGACCAAGCCCGCCGGAGGGGTTTCGTGGGCATATTCGCGGGTGCGGACGTGGCCGCCGCCATAATAGGGAAAACCGAAGTTCTCGCCCGGCTTGGCGGCCTTGTTGAGCTCCTCCGGCGGGATGTCTTCGCCCATCATGTCCACCTGATTGTCGGTGAACCACAAAACGCCTTCGGGGCTGAAATCCATGCCGACGCTGTTGCGGATGCCGTGGGCGAAAACCTGGCGATCCGTCCCATCCTGATTCATGCGCACGATCGCTCCGACGCCCAATTTGTTGAACGTGGGCCATAAGTTTTTCGGCGGCACGTTGTATGGCTGGCCAATGGCGACGTAGAGCTTTCCGTCGGGGCCGATCCGGCAGACCCGCAAGCCATGGCCATGGCTTTTCACCGAGGGCGGGACCAGCTTGCCCTGCGCGACGACGTCCTGCGGGTGCGAAGCGTCCCAACCGCCGCCGGACAGACGCGCGAATTTGCGGATGCGGTCGAATTCGGAGATGAACAAAGTCCCGTCCGGCGCGAAACAGGGGCCGCTGGGCAGAACGAATTTGAGCTTCGGCGCAAAAATCGTCGCTTTCGGCGGCGAAGCGCCGTCGACCTTTATTTTATAGACCTTGTCGCCACGCGTGCCGACGATGATCGCGCGCCCGTCCGGCGAGACCGCCAGGCCGCGCGCCTGCGGCGCCAGGGCGTAAAGAGAAATGTGAAAGCCCGGCGGCAGTCGGATTTTCGCCAGTATGGCGCGCAAATCGGCGGCGTGATCGGCGCGCGCCGCGATCGGCGCTGAAAGCGCGGCGGCCAGCAGGCCGAGGAAAAGCAGAATCCGGCGCATGATCGACTCCCCGCGCGACAGGCGAAGGTTTTTCCGCCTGGGGCTCTCGTCCCTTTAAATGGATAAGACGCCGACGCGGTTCCTCGTTTGCCGCGAGGCGTGGCTCATTTGCGCAGCCGTCTCCATTCCCCAAGGGCGGCGGCCCGCTCCAGCAGGGAGGCGGGGCAGGAATCGACCGCCTTTTTCATCGCCTGTTCGGCTTCGGCGGCGCGGCGCTCGATCAGCGCCTTTTCGCCTGTGTAAAAGGCGGCTTCGCAGGCTTGCGCCTTCCGCTCTTTCGCGTCGCCGCTTTTCGCCGCCGCTTCGAGGCCGCTCGCCGTCAACTTGCCGGCGAAAAAAGCCGCGACCGGCGCCGGCCAGGCTTTGGCCGCGCCGGGAGCGGGCGGCTTCGCGTCCTTTTCGCCGGCGCGGGCGCGGGCCATATAAACCCAGAGCGGGGCGTAAGCGTGGTCGGGATCGGCCTTGGCCCACATCTGAAAATCGGCGGCGGCGGCGGCGTAATCGCCGGCGCCTAAGTGGGCGAAGCCGCGATTGACATGAATGCCGCCCCCCGCCGGCGCAAGCTTCAGCGCCCGGTCGAAATCGGCGAGGGCGGCGACGAAGTCGCCTTGCTCCATCAGCGCCACGCCATGGCCGTTCAAGGCAGCGACATTTTTGGGATTGGTCTTGAGCGCGGCGTCGAAATCGCTCGCCGCATCCTGATAATCGCCGTTGGAGAGGAGAAGCGCGGCGCGCGCGGAATGGGCCTCGGCGTCAGTTGGCGCCAGTTCGATCGCCTTGGAGAGATCGGCTAAGGCGCCGTCTACGTCGCCACTTTTGTCGCGCGCCAGTCCGCGCGCCTTATAACCGCCGGCGAATCCCGGCGCGAGCTTGATGCAATGCGAGGCGTCGGCGATGGCGCGCGCCACGTCGCCCTTCAGCCGGAAGGCGTTGGAGCGATTGACATAGGTGGCGTATTGGCCCGGCGCCGCCGCAATGGCCTTGTCGTAATCGGCGATGGCCAGGTCCAATTGGTTGCGCCCCTGGTAAATCAGGCCGCGATTGTTCAACGCCTGCGCGTCGTTGGGTTTCAGGGCGAGTGCGGCGGAAAAGTCGGCGAGGGCGCGATCGAGATCGTTGACGCGGAAAAAGGCGACGCCGCGCCAGCGCAGCGCGCGCCGGCGCAGGTCCGGGCCGGCGCGCGGATCGTCGATGTCCTTCGTGCAGGCGGGAATGACGGTTTCGGGCGGTCCCGCGCCGCAATTGGACGACAACGCCGAAGTTTTGGCGGCGCCGGCAGCAGCGCCGCAAAGCAGGGCTGAGGCGAGCGCCGCGAAAATCGCCCGAGATGACATGAGGCCTCCTCCGTCGCGCGAAGTCTCGCGAAAATCAATCGCCCCCGCCTTCGGGCGCGCCGGCCAGCCTGCGCGCCCGATCTAAGCCGCAGTTTCGCGGCTTTCCTTTGACGAGACGGCGCGATGCCCTTATAGCCGTCACTGAAGTTTTTTGCGGTCCCGCCCGTCTCCCAGAAACCCGGAAAGCAGTGAAAATGCGCGTTTACTACGACAGCGATGCGGACATCAACCTGATCAAGGGCAAGAAGGTCGCCGTAATCGGCTACGGCTCGCAGGGCCACGCCCATGTGCTCAACCTGCGCGATTCCGGGGTCAAGGAGGTCGCGGTCGCCTTGCGACCCGGCTCCGCCAGCGCCAAAAAGGCGGAGGGAGAAGGCGTCAAGGTCCTGTCCGTCGCCGAGGCGGCCGAATGGGCCGACGTGCAGATGATGCTGACGCCGGACGAACTCCAGGCCGATATCTACAGGAACGAAATCGCCGACAATATCCGCCCCGGCGCGGCTTTGCTCTTCGCCCATGGCCTCAACGTGCATTTCAGCCTGATCGAGCCGCGCAAGGACATTGACGTGCTGATGGTCGCCCCCAAGGGCCCCGGCCATACGGTGCGCGGCGAATATCTCAAGGGCGGCGGCGTCCCCTGCCTGATCGCCGTGCATCAGGACGCCTCCGGCAACGCCCATGACATCGGCCTCTCCTACGCCTCGGCGATCGGCGGCGGTCGTTCCGGCATCATCGAGACGACCTTCCGCGAGGAATGCGAAACCGACCTTTTCGGCGAGCAGGCCGTGCTGTGCGGCGGCCTGGTCGAGCTGATCCGCGCCGGATTCGAAACCCTGGTCGAGGCGGGCTATGCCCCGGAAATGGCCTATTTCGAGTGCCTGCACGAAGTGAAGCTGATCGTCGATCTGATTTACGAGGGCGGCATAGCCAATATGAACTATTCCGTCTCCAACACCGCCGAATGGGGCGAATATGTCAGCGGCCCGCGCATCATCACGGGGCAGACCAAGGCGGAAATGAAGAATGTGCTCAAGGACATCCAGACGGGAAAGTTCACCTCCGAATGGATGCAGGAATATCGCGCCGGCGCGGCGCGCTTCAAAAGCATTCGCCGGCTCAACGACAGTCACCAGATCGAAGAGGTCGGCGCCCGTTTGCGGGCGATGATGCCCTGGATCGGCAAGAACAAACTCGTCGACAAAGCGAAAAATTAGGCGATAACTTACTTTCCGTCAGTAAGATCGGCCGGTTTCTTGCTTGAGAAGCAGATCGTCGTCTCCGTCAGACGCGTTTGGGAATGCCCGAGAAGGTTTCGTGCGCCTTTGAGGAGGGGGGCAGGAAGCAATGAGCGAAAGTGAGAGCGAGAGCCTGTCTCCGCATATGACGCGGTCGAAATTCGAAAGCGTCATCGAGGCCTTGCTCGACCGCAGGTCAAAGCCGCAAAGCCTTGCGCCTTTGTTCGCGCTTGAGGCGGAATGGCTGGTGAACGGCGACCAGGCGTGCTGGGCTTTCGCCGGCCGGCGTCGTTCGCGCGCCTCCATTCTCGCCTATCTCCAGGCTTTTTACGTCGAATTCGAGCGAAGGGCGCTACGCGGCCTCGACACTTTGATCGAGGGCGAACAGGCTTGCGTGCGCTTCGAGATATTGTTGCGGCATCGCGGCACCGGGTGTGAGGAATGGCTGCAATGTCTTTATTTTATCCGCCTCGAAGGTGAGCTGATCGTCGAAGTCAGCGAGTTTTTCGACAGCGCGACCCTGTTCCGCTTGCGGGAGAGCCGCGCGTGATTGTGGCGGGCGACTCGATCGAACTGACCCCTGAACGATTTCCAGGCGAAATTCGTCCCGCGTGAAACCTTTCTCGAGACGCGCGCTCTAATGGCGCGCGCAATGGTGGCGCGCGCCCGGCCGGAACTGTTCATCGAGCTTTTCCATCCGGACGCCGTTCTTCATATGGTCGGCGACGCCCGCGATTGCGCCTATTTCGGCGCTTATCGCGGACATAAGCGGATTTTGCGGCTCTTGCGCGATATCGATGGGGAATTCGAACGACGCGACCACCGGATTCTCAACCTGGTGATCGAGGGCGATCGCTTCGCCGCGCGGCGGCTGGTCGAAATCGCGCACCGGGGCACGGCGCAAACTGCGTTCGTCGTGATCGGCCATCTGGTCAATTTGCGCGACGGTCTGTTCGGCGCAGTGTTCGAATTCGCGGACACGGCCGCAATGAAACGTCTGATCTGCGGCTCCGACTAGCGCCGGATGAGAGTCGCGCCTACAAGTATTTGTTTTGATGGAGCTTGGCGCGAAGTCTAGGCGGCTGGGGCAACTTGCCGAATACAGAACGGCGCGCTCGGCTGTTCATTCCCCATAGAAAAATCGTCGCCTCACGGTTCGCAGAGCTATTTATCTTTGCGCGAATATGGGCTAAGCGGCAAAAAGCGTCGCGCTCGACCACGATTTGACGCCAAGGAGAGAAGGGGCGAAAGCGACGGGCGTCGGCGTCGGCGCCGAGCCGGACCTTGGAAAGGGATCGGAATTTTAGCTGGTTTCGTGTCGCGCGGCTCATGCATGCCGCCCCGGCTTCGCCGGAAATACGTTTATAACTTTAAATTACAAAGTATAAAGTCATGGGCAAATTACCAAAAGAAGAATTAACGTTTGAAGAATGGGTACGTATGGTCAAAAACGGGTTGACCATTGAGCAATATACAGCGATTGCACGCAATATTTACGGGCGCCGCGCGCGCGGCGATAGTGAGCCTGGCCTGTTTTTCTTCCATGACGACGCCACCTATCGTCTTCTGGGATCGCGCGCCCTGATTCCGGCCGCCGGCGTCAGGGTCGGGAAGGACGAAATACGCGAAGCCTGGCGCGCCTTCGACGTCGATTTCGAAATCGAGGACTTCGAAATAACCGATCTGGTCGCCGACGTGCCGCGACGCTCTTACATGTCCTGGCGCATGCGGCTGCGCAACCGCGGCACCGGCGTCGCGGCCGATCTCGAAGGGGTCGATCGGCTATTTTGGCGCGATTACAAGATCATCGAATGGACGCGTTATTTCGATACGGCCCTGGTCGCCGCGCTCAAGGATGGCGATCTGGACGACGCGCAGGAGTAAACCGACTTCAGAGGTCAGCCGCCTTTGTGGTCCTGGCCAGTCGGCGCCGAAGGCGCGCTTTGCACAGCCGCCGGCGGTTTCACGTCCGGCAGGCCGTTCTTGATCTTGGCCAGTATTTTCGGCAGGTCCGCCGGGTCCGGATTCATGTCGCGCGCGTGGTTCCATTGGAATTTGGCGTCGAGCTTCCATCCGATGCGCCAATAGGCGTCGCCGAGATGGTCGTTGATCACCGGATCGCCCGGCTTCAACTGGATGGCGCGCTCCAGATATTTCACAGCTTGTTGGTAATGGCCAAGCTTGTAATTCGCCCAGCCGAGTGAATCGACGATATAGCCGTCGTCCGGCTGCAATTCGACGGCGCGGCGCAGCATTTTGAAGGCTTCCTTGAGGTGAGCGCCCTGTTCGACCCAGGAATAGCCGAGATAGTTCAGAACGAGCGGCTGTTCGGGGTAGATTTTGAGCGCCTCCTTGAAGTCGGGCTCGGCCTTGGGCCATTGCTTGGCGCGCTCGTAATCAATGCCGCGGAAATAATAGATCGCCCAACGGCTTTTCTCCGTCGGCGACGTCAGCGCCAGCAATTTCGTATAGGTGTCGGCCGAAGCAAGATAATCCTTCCGCGTCCTTTGGAGATCGGCGAGGGCCGACAAGGCTTCGGTGTTTTCCGGATGATTGGAGACGATCGCCTTCAGACGCGCGTAAGCCTCGTCGGACTTGCCTAGGGCGTTGTAGAGAAGCGCGATATGAACGTCGGCGTTGACGCGCATCGGGCTTGTGTCCGGCGTCTCGTCATAGACGTCGATCGCCGTCGCATATTGTTTCACCCGGCTATAGGCTTGGCCGAGCGTGTCCAGCGCCAGGACATGGTTCGGCTCGAGCGCCAGGGCGAGGCGAAGGAAGACCATGGCGGCGATTTCGTCGCCCTGGCTGTCGGCGGCGGCGCCGAGACCGTAGGCGCCGAGGCCGTAAAGCACTTCCGCGGCGCCGTCGCTGACGGTCCTGACCATCGGTTGCAACTTCTTGCCGGCGGCAAGTTGCGCCAGGGCGGTCTGGACCAGAGGATGCCGAGGCTGAACAGCATCGAAGGCCTCATAGACGGCCTTGGCTTCATTGGCTTTGCCCAGCCGGTCGAGATTGCGCGCATAGGCGTCCACCAGGCGCAAAGTGGTCTTATCTTTAGCGTAGGCGGCCTTGAATCTTTTGTTCGCCTCGCGGGGGCGGCCAGCCACGTCGAGCATCAGGCCGGCGTGAAAGTCCCGGAAAACGGAGAAAGAAGGCGAGTTCAGGCTATCGACGATCGACAACGCCTTATGGATATCGTGCGATCCCACATAGGACCAGGCCGTCAGCAGCGTCGCGGTCAGGTCGCGCTGATTGCCCCTCGACCAATCCAGCATCTTGCGCGCCGAGGCGTAATGCTGGTCGCGAATGTCGCGCACGGCGAGCGCCAGCCGCGCCGAAGAATTATGCGGCTCGCGCGCCAGAACTTCCTGCGCCAGCACGAAAGCGTCGTCGGCGTCGCCATTGGCGAGCGAGGCGACAAAGGCGTGCTGGATGAGATTGATGTTATTCGGATCGGCGCGCAGGCTCTCGCGGAAGAAGGTCGAAGCCGCGAGCGTGTCGCGTTCGGCCTCGGCGATGCGGGCGGCGAGGTAGTTGCCGTCCGGACTGTCGCTGACTTCGAAGGGCGTCGAAATAGCCGCGTCCTCGCGCGCCTGGGCGGTGGGGGCGACGAAGCCGAGGCTCAAGGCCAACGCGGCGGCGAAAAGCCGAAGAGCGCGGTGGGCGGAGGGGTTCGCGGGGGCTGAGGTCAGGGACACGAATATTGTCTTTCAGGAGTTCTGGCGCCGGTTCACCGGGGAAGATGGCGTTTTTGCATGGCGAGGGCAAGGCCGGATTTGAGCGGAATTCGGCTTTACGCCTCAATCGATCTCGATATCGAGGCCAAGATCAAGCGCCGGCGCGGAATGAGTCAGCGCTCCGGAGGATATCAGGTCCACTCCCGTCTCCGCCACTTCGCGCAAGCCGCCGAGATGGATGCCGCCGGAGGCTTCGAGGGTCAGGCGCCCGCCGGCCATGGCAACGGCCTCTCGCATATCGGCCAGGCTCATGTTGTCGAGAAGCGCGGCGTCGGCGCCTTCCGCCAGGACCTCGCGCAACTGATCGAGATTGTCCACCTCGATCTCGATCTTGACCAGATGGCCGACGAAATTCTTGGCGGCGCGCAGGGCCGGGACGACGCCGCCGGCGACCGCAATGTGATTGTCCTTGATCAGAATGGCGTCGTCGAGGCCGAAACGGTGATTGACGCCGCCGCCGCAGCGCACCGCGTATTTTTCGAAAGCGCGCAGGCCGGGCGTGGTCTTCCGCGTGCAGCAGATTTTCGCCTCTGTGTGGGCGATGGCCTCCGCGTAATGCGCGGTCAAAGTGGCGACGCCGCAAAGGCGGCCAAGAAAATTCAGCGCGACCCGCTCGGCCGAGAGAATGGCCCGCGCCGGCCCGTCCATCTCAGCCAGTATGGCGCCGGGGGCGATATGGTCGCCATCGGCGGCGAGCGGCTCGAAGGTCACCTCGGGGTCGATGAGTTCGAAGGCTTTCTTGGCGAGATCGAGCCCGGCCAGCACGCCCGGCTTTTTGCGCGCCGCAATGACGGCGCGGGCGCGCGCCAAGGCGGGAATGGTCGCCTGCGAGGTCAGGTCGCCGGCGCGGCCGAAATCCTCGGCGAGGGCCGCGCGCACCGCCTCGTCGACCAGGAGGGGATTGAGAGTTGGCAGATTCATACGCCTTCGCTTGCTTTTTCGCGCTCCATGCTATGCGCCAAGCGCAAGGCTTCGTCCAGATCTATGAAGGAGCGCCGCGCCTGGGCTGGATCGGCGGCGGGAAAATCGGAGCGGAAATGCGCGCCGCGGCTCTCGCGCCGCAGATAAGCGCTGGCGGCGATCAGCAGCGCCGCCTCGGCGCGGTTGCGCAAGTCTAAGTTTTGCGTCGCCAGGGCGCGCGCGCGCAAAGCGCGCAGAGCGGACAGGGCGGCGCGTAGTCCCGCCTCGTCGCGCAGAACGCCGACATGTTCGGCCATGATCTGACGCAAACGCGCTTCGGCTGCGGCGTCGCCGGCGGGCGAGTCGGGCGGGAGCGTCGCCGCCCGCGCCGGCGGCGGGAGCGCGGCGAGGCTTTGCGCTATGTCGCCGGCGGCGCGATCGGCGAAGACCACGGCTTCGAGCAGCGAATTGGAGGCGAGGCGATTGCCGCCGTGGAGTCCTGTCGAGGCCGCTTCTCCGGCCGCCCACAGGCCGGGGAGCGAGGTGCGGCCCCGCGCGTCGGTCCACAGGCCGCCCATATGATAATGTTCGGCCGGCGCGACCGGGATCGGCTCGCGGCTGGGGTCGATCCCGGCCGATTGGCAGGCGGCGGCGACATTGGGGAATCTTTCGAAAAAGGCGGCGCCGACGGCCTCGGTCGCGTCGAGAAAGGCGCCGCGTCCCGCGGCGATTTCCGCGAAAACGCCACGCGCGACAATGTCGCGCGGCGCAAGCTCCGCCTCCCTGTGCAGGCAGCGCATGAACCTTTTTCCGGCGCCGTTGACCAGAATCGCGCCTTCGCCGCGCAGGGCCTCGGTCGCCAGCGGCGCGGGATCGCGGCCGATGTCGATGGCGGTGGGGTGGAACTGCACGAATTCGGCGTCGGCGATCCGGGCGCCGGCCCGCGCGCCCATGGCCAGCGCCGCGCCATTGGCCTGGGGCGGATTGGTGGTGAGCGCATAAAGCGCGCCGATCCCGCCGGTGGCGAGAAGCGTCGCCTTGGCGAAAAAGGGGCGCAAGACCCCGTCGGCGCCGCGGGCGAAAACCCCGGCGACGCGGCCGGACTGGACGATCAATTCCTCGGCGACGACATTTTCGTAGATTGCAATCGACGGCGTTTTGCGCACGGCGCTGATCAAGGCGTCCATGATCGCCGCGCCGGCGCCATCGCCCTTGACCCGCACGATGCGGCGCGCCGAATGGGCCGCCTCGCGCGAAGGGACAAGCCGGCCTTGCGCGTCGCGGTCGAAAGGGGCGCCGATGCGGGCGAGGTCCTCGACCCGGGCGATCCCCTCGCGCGCCACGGAAAGGGCCGTCGCCTCGTCGACCAGGCCGGCGCCTGCGGCGTAAGTGTCTGCGGCATGGAGTTCCGGGCTGTCGCCGGCGGCGACGGCGGCGGCTATGCCGCCCTGCGCCCAGACCGAGGACGAACCCTGGCCGATGGGGGCGGCGGCGAGGACAGCGACCGGCGTCGGCGCCAGTTTCAGCGCGCAGAAAAGGCCGGCCAATCCGCCGCCGACGATCACTATGTCGGGCTGGGGCATGGCCGGCCTCGAATGGGCGTTCATTTGACCGCGATCATCCGCTCGACCGAGCGGCGGGCGCGTTGCGCCAAAAGCGGGTCGATCGTCACTTCCTCGCGCATGTGGACGAGGCTGTCGAGAATCCGCTCGAGCGTGATGCGCTTCATGTGCGGGCAAAGGTTGCAGGGGCGGACGAAATCGACGCCGGGATTTTCCGCCGCGACATTGTCCGCCATCGAACATTCGGTGACGAGCAGCACGCGCTTGGGCTGTTTGGCGCGCACAAAATCGATCATGCCGCCAGTCGAGCCGGAATAGTCGCAGACTTCGACCACGTCTGGCGGACATTCGGGATGGGCGAGCAGAGTGATCGAGGGATCGGCGTCGCGATAGGCCGCAAGCTCTTCCGCAGTGAAGCGTTCGTGCACTTCGCAGGCGCCATGCCAGGCGATGATCTTCACTTTTGTCTGGCGCGCGACATTGGCGGCGAGGAACCGGTCGGGAAGCATGATCACCGTGTCGGCGCCAAGGCTTTCGACGATTTTTTTCGCGTTGGCGGAGGTGCAGCAGATGTCCACTTCCGCCTTCACTTCGGCGGAAGTGTTGACATAGGCGACGATGGGGACGCCCGGATATTTGCGCCGCAGGGCCCGGACATCGGCGCCGGTGACCGAGGAGGCGAGCGAACAGCCGGCGCGCGCGTCGGGGATCAGCACGATCTTGTCGGGATTGAGCAGTTTCGAGGTCTCGGCCATGAAATGCACGCCGCCCTGGACGATCACTTCGGCGTCCGACTGGCTGGCGATGCGGGCGAGATGGAGCGAGTCGCCGACGGCGTCGGCGACGCAATGGTAGATTTCCGGCGTCTGGTAATTATGCGCCAGGATCACCGCATTGCGCTCTCTTTTCAGGTCGTTGATCGCCTTGACATAGGGCGCGTGGAACGGCCATTCGATCGACGGAATGACCGATTTGACCTTTTCATAAAGGGGAGCGGTGTCGCGCTCGACTTCCGGCGTCCAGGCGAGATCAGGCATGGGGACCGGCGCGAGCCGCGGAGCCGGCGCGAGCGTCGTCGTCGACAAAAGATTGGCGGCGGAAAGCTGCATGACCTGCTCCTTACTTATGCTCACTTTGAGCATAACAAAGCCATGTGTATAGGCGAAATCGCTACCGGCGAGGCTTGCGCTCCCACCTTGTTCATCTTTCCTACATATACTCAATCTGAGTATATTGGCAAGGCCGCTGACGCTTTTTTGGCTTGGTCAGTTTGGATGCGTTTCCATCAGAATTTTGACGCTGCGGGCCTCGACCACAAGGCTTTTCGCGCCGGAAAGGTCGTGCTCCGCGCTCAAATCGCCAAATGAATCGAGAATGAGGCGCCAATTCTCGCCCGAGCGCGGCGCCGGCAGGGGAAAAGAAATTTCCTCGCCGGCGTTGAAAAGAATCAAAACCCGCGAATTTTCGGCGTAAAGCGCAAGGCCGAGAAAACGGCCGTCGCCGTCGTCCCATTGTGTTTCGGTCATCGGCGTTCCTTCGGCGGAAAGCCATTCCGCGTCGGGAATTTGCGTCGCGTCGAGCGGCGCGCCGGTCAGAAAGGCGTCGCGGCGCAAGACCGGCAGGTCGAGCCGCAAGGCGATCAGCTTTTTGACGAAAGCGATGAGCGTCTTGTCGGCCTTGGCCCAGTCGAGCCAGGCGGTTTCGTTGTCCTGGGCGTAGGCGTTGTTGTTGCCGTTCTGGCTGTGACCGCATTCCGCGCCCATGGTCAGCATGGGGACGCCGCGCGCCAGCAGCAGGGTCGCCAGAAGGTTGCGCTGGTCGCGCCGGCGCCTGGCCAATATGTCCGGATCGTCGGTCGGGCCTTCGACGCCATTGTTCCAGGAATAATTGGCGTCGGTTCCATCGCGGTTGTGTTCGCCATTGGCCTCGTTGTGCTTGCGCGCATAGGAGACGAGATCGGCGAGGGTGAAACCGTCATGGGCCACGACGAAATTGACGCTTTTCGACGGCTGGCCGAACGGGTGGAAGATCGGCGCGGAGCCGGCGAGGCCCGTCGCCAGAGCGCCGACCAGCCCTTCGTCGCCGCGCCAGAATTTTCGCGTCTCGTCGCGGAAACGGTCGTTCCATTCGCTCCAGCGCGGCGGAAAGGCGCCCAGCTGATAACCGCCTGGGCCGATATCCCAGGGCTCGGCGATCATTTTCAAACGGCGCAGGACCGGATCCTGCTCGATCGCCGCCAGAAGCGGCGCGTAAGGATCGAAGCCGCCTTCGAGCCGCGCCAGCGTGGTGGCGAGATCGTAGCGGAAACCGTCGAACCCTCCGTAAAGCGCCCATGCGCGCAAGGAATCCATGGCGAGGCGGATGACGGCGGGATGGTCGAAACGCAAGACATTGCCGCAGCCGGCGTCGTTGCAGTAAAGCGCGCGATCGTAGGCGAGCCGGTAATAGGCTTCGTTGTCTATGCCGCGTAACGAGATGGTCGGCCCCAGTTCGTCGCTTTCGCCGCTATGGTTGAGCACGACGTCGAGCAGAACGTCGAAACCCGCCGCCTGCAGGGCGGCGACGGATTGGCGCACCTCCGCCCAGCCGCCCGGCGCGAGGCGCGGATCGGGCGCCATGAAGGCGATCGGGTTGTAGCCCCAGTAATTGGTCCGCCCCAGGGCCGGCAGATGGCGCTCGTCGATCCAGGCGGCGCTGGGCATGAGCTCCAATGTATTGACGCCGAGATTGCGCAGATAGGCGATTGCCGCGGGATGGGCGAGGCCGGCGAAAGTGCCGCGCAGCTCCTCCGGAATCGCCGGCATAAGCTTGGTGAAGCCGCGCACGTGCAATTCATAAATGACGGTTTCGCCCCAGCTTTTTCGCGCGCCCGGGCGCGGCGGCGCAATCTGCGGCTTGCAGGCCAAGGCCTTGGGCGCATAGGGCGCGCTGTCGTCCTCGGCGCTCGCGCCGAAGCCGAACATGGAAGGGTGGAGCGCGGCGTGGCGGTCGAGCGCCAGGGCGTAGGGATCGACCAGCAGTTTCGCCGGATTATGGCGCAGGCCATGGTCGGGATCGCAGGGGCCTTCGACGCGCAGCCCGTAGCGCGCGCCCTCGTTGAGCCCGGGAATGAAGCCATGGAAGACAGGGCCGCTTTTTCCCGGCAGCTTCAGCCGCGCCATTTCCTTGTCCTCTTCGTCGAACAGGCAGAAATGGACAGCGGTGGCGCTTTCCGAATAGAGCGCGAAATTGCCGCCCTCCTTCGTCAGCACGAGGCCAAGCTCCTCCGGCGAGCCGGGGGAGATGGAAAAAGCTTTGGATGCGACGCGCGCGGACATCAGGTGATCACGCTCGGCCGCGACCGGCCGGTATGGCGGCTTATTTCGGCAAGCGATTCAGCGACGACGATCAATTCCGCCAAAGCCTCCTGGGTTTCCATATTCTGTTTCGTCGGGTCCGGCTCGTAGCGTTCGAGATAGACGCGCAGGGTCGCGCCGGACGTGCCGGTGCCGGAGAGCCGATAGACGATGCGCGAACCATCGGCGAAAAGGATGCGTATCCCCTGTTGCGCCGAATAGGAGCCGTCGATCGGGTCTTTGTAAGCGAAGTCGTCCGCCGCGGCGATTTCCAGCGCGCCGAACTTCTTGCCCGCCAGTTCCGGCAGTTTCGCCCGCAAATCTTCGATCAGAGCGTCGGCGGCGTCGCTCGCCACTTCCTCGTAATCATGGCGCGAATAATAATTGCGGCCATATTCGGCCCAATGGGCGCGCACGATCTCCTTCACGCTCTCTTTCCGCGCGGCGAGAATGTTGAGCCACATCAGCACCGCCCAGAGGCCGTCCTTTTCCCGCACGTGATTGGAGCCGGCGCCGGCGCTTTCCTCGCCGCAAATGGTGACGCGGCCGGCGTCGAGCAGATTGCCGAAGAATTTCCATCCCGTTGGCGTCTCGTACAAGCCGATCTTGAGCTTTTCCGCCACGTGGTCGGCGGCGCGGCTGGTAGGCATGGAGCGGGCGACGCCCGCGATCCCTTTCGCATAACCCGGCGCGAGATGGGCGTTGGCGGCGATGATGGCGAGCGAATCGGAAGGTGTGACGAATTGCCCGCGGCCGATGATCAGATTGCGGTCGCCGTCGCCATCGGAAGCCGCGCAGAGATCGGGCGCGTGATCCGACATGGCGAGGTCGTAAAGATGTTTTGCGTGGACGAGATTGGGATCGGGATGATGGCCGCCGAAATCGGGCAGGGGCTCGCCATTGATGACGCTGCCCGGCGCGGCCCCCAGGGCCTCTTCGAAAATCGCCTTGGCGTAAGGGCCGGTGACCGCGCTCATGGCGTCGAATTTGAGGGAAAAACCGTCGCGGAACATCTGCCGGATCGCGGCGAAATCGAACAGGCTTTCCATCAGGGCGCGATAGATGGCGACCGGGTCGATCACCCGCACTTTGGCGCCGCCGAGTGGCGTTTCCCCCAAAACGTCAAGGTCGACGTCGGGCGCCTCCGTGGTCTTGTAACTATCCAGGGTCTTGCTATGGGCGAAAATCGCCTCGGTGATCCTTTCCGGGGCCGGGCCGCCATTGCCGATATTATATTTGACGCCGAAATCGCCCTCCGGCCCGCCGGGATTGTGGCTTGCGGAAAGAACAATGCCGCCGAAAGCTCTTTCGGCGCGAATGACGGCGGAAGCCGCGGGGGTGGAGAGAATGCCGCCGCGGCCGACGATGATTTCCCCAAAACCATTGGCCGCCGCCATTTTCAGCACGATCTGGATCGCCTCGCGGTTAAAAAAGCGGCCGTCGCCGCCGACCACCAGGCTTTTTCCCGCAAAACCCTCCAGCGACGAAAAGATCGACTGAACGAAATTGGCGAGATAATGCGGCTGCTGAAAGACCTTCGTCTTCTTGCGCAGGCCGGACGTGCCGGGGCGCTGATCGGCGAAAGGCTTGGTCGCGACGGTCAGGACTTGCGGCGGCGGCGCGTTCATGCGGCGAGGCTCCTGAAGAGTTGGGCATAGGCTTTGGCCGGGTGGCTCCAGCTCACATCCGTCTTCATGCCATTGAGCTGGATTTTGCGCCAGAGCGGCTTGTCGGCGAAGAGCTCTGTCGCCTTGCGCAAGGAGGCGGCGAGCGCGTCGGCGGAGACGGGCGCGAATTGCAGGCCGGTGGCGCAGCCGGCCGCGAGCGCCATTTCATTGGCGTCGATGATCGTGTCGGCGAGGCCGCCGACGCGCGACGTCAGCGGCACGGCGCCATAGCGCAGGGCGCAGAGCTGGGTCAGGCCGCAGGGTTCGAAACGCGATGGGATAACAAGCACATCGGCCCCCGCCTGGATCAGATGGGCGAGATTTTCGGCATAACCGAACTGAACGGCGATGCGGTCGGGCCAGTCCTCGGCCGCGGCGCGAAATTCCTCTTCCAGCTTGGGATCGCCGGAGCCGAGCAGGGCGAGCTGCAAGTTGAGCGGCGCGAATAGCGGGGCGCAGGACAGCAGCAGATCGAGACCTTTCTGGCTCGACAGGCGGCTGACCACGCCGAGCAGCAAGGCGTCGTCCAATTCGGGCAGGCCCAGTTTATGGCGCAGGGCGCGGGTGTTTTTCGACCGGGCCTTGAGGGTGCGATTGGAGAAATTCTTGGCGATCAGCGGGTCCGTCGCCGGGTCCCAGACCTGCGTGTCGACGCCATTGCGAATGCCGGAAAGAACATGCGCCTTGGCGCGCAGGATGCCGTCGAAGCCCATGCCCTGCTCGGGCTGCAGGATTTCCTGGGCGTAGGTCGGCGAGACTGTACTGATGGCGTCGGAATAATTGACGCCCGCCTTGAGGAAGCTGATCTGGCCGTAATATTCGAGCCCGTTCGCGACCAGACTTTCCGCCGGAAGTCCGAGCGGCGTCAGGAGTTCCGCGGGAAAAATGCCGGGAAAGGCGAGATTGTGGATGCTCAGGACGCAGGCCGGCGATCTCTTGCCGCTGAAGCGCATATAGGCGGCGGTCAGGCCCGCCTGCCAGTCATGGGCATGGACGACGTCCGGCGCGAAATTCCTGACCAGTCTCTGCGCCAGGGCGGCGCCGGTCTTTGAGAGGGCGGCGAAGCGCTGGGCATTGTCGGGATGGTCGTGTCCGTCGGGGCCGAGATAGGGGCCGCCGGGGCGCGAATAAAGATGCGGCGCATCGAGAACGAAAAGGTCGAGCTTGCCCGCCTTGCCGCGCAATAGCCGCGCCGGCCCGCCGAACAGGTCCTTGAAGCGCGCCGCCGGCTCGGCCGAATCCAGGCCCTTGAGCACTTCGGCATAGCCCGGAACGAGGGTGGAGAGGGCGATATTTTCGCGCGCCAGGGCGGGAGGCAGGGCGCCGGCGACATCGGCGAGGCCGCCGGTCTTGATCAGGGGAAAAATTTCCGATGCGACGGACAGCGCGATCAGTTTGGCCATCAGCCGAGCCGCTCGATCATGGGCTGGGTGATGAGCACGATGCCTTGTTGGGTGCGGCGGAATCTTTTCGCATCGAGTTCCGGGTCTTCCCCCACGACCAGCCCTTCCGGTATGCGCACGCCGTGATCGACAATGGCGTTGGTCAGTTTGGCCGATCGGCCGACGTCCACTTCCGGCAATATGACCGAACTCGTCACATGGGCGAAGGAATTGACCCGCACGTGGCTGAACAGCAGGCTGCGGCGCAGGATGCCGCCGGAAATGATGCAGTCGCCGGCCACAAGAGAAGAAATCGCCTGGCCGCGCCGCCCGTCGGCGTCATGCACGAACTTCGCCGGCGGCGTCAGTTCGCTATAGGTCCAGATCGGCCAGTCGCGGTCGTAGATGTCGAGTTCCGGCGTTACCTCCGTCAGATCGATATTGGCGGCCCAAAAGGCGTCCACCGTGCCGACGTCGCGCCAATAGGCCCGCGTTTCGTTGGCCGAACGCACGCAGGACGACGAGAAACGGTGCGCCACGGCTTTGCCGTTCAGGACGATCGAGGGAATGATGTCCTTGCCGAAATCGTGGCTGGAATTGGGGTCGGCGGCGTCGCGCCGCAGCAGGTCGAACAGGAATTTGGTCTCGAAAACATAAATGCCCATGCTGGCCAGGCACCGGTCGGGTTTTCCCGGCATGCTGGGCGGGTCCTTCGGCTTTTCGAGAAAGGAGATGATGCGGTCGAGCGTGTCCACCCCCATGACGCCGAAGGCGCTGGCCTCCTCGGTCGAGACTTCGAGACAGCCGACGGTCACGTCGGCGCCCTGGTCGACGTGCTGCTGGAGCATCAACTCGTAATCCATTTTGTAAATGTGGTCGCCGGCGAGGATGATTATGTATTTGGGGTCGTAATCGACGAGAATATCGAGATTCTGGAAAACGGCGTCGGCGGTGCCGACATACCATTTATCCTCCGAAATGCGCTGCGAGGCGGGCAGGATGTCGAAGCTCTCGTTGCGTTCGGCGCGCAAAAAAGTCCAGCCCCGCTGCAGGTGGCGGATGAGGCTGTGCGCCTTGTATTGGGTGGCGACGCAGATGCGCCTGATTCCGGAATTGAGGGCGTTGGAAAGGGCGAAATCGATAATCCGCGCCTTGCCGCCGAAATAGACGGCGGGTTTGGCGCGGCGGTCGGTCAGCTCCAAGAGCCGCGAACCGCGTCCGCCCGCCAGCACATAAGCAAGAGCGTGCCGCGCCAGAGGGGCGTGGGCTGCAGCCTTCATATTCGTCTCCCCCTTTGTCGCCGGTTATTCCGCCGGTCTTTCGCGCCAACGCCTTTTAGTTGCGCTTTGGCCGATCAAGACTTGACCGCGACTCCTTCTAGCGCACGGGTCGCGCCAGCGAATTGCTTTAAAGCAATTTTGGTCGTCCTTTCCGCTCGGAAGCGGAAGGGCCGCTTTGGCGACGCTGGAGCCTCTCGAGGCGCCCTAATTCTTGCGAATCGGCGTCTTCCATATGTCCTCAGCATATTCCTGTATGGCGCGGTCGGATGAGAACCAGCCCGAGCGGGCGGTGTTGAGAATGGCCGAGCGCAGCCAGGACTTGCGGTCGCGCCATTTGATGTCCACCGCGCGTTGCGCCGCGTAATAGGCGTCGAAATCCGCCGTCACGAGAAAATAATCGTGATGGGTGAGGATATTGACGAGATGGGCGTAGCGCGTGCGGTCGTTCGGTGAAAACACGCCCTGCGCCACGCTGTCCAGCACTTCGGCAAGGATCGGCGAACTGGCGATGATTTCGCGCGCGTCAATGCCGTTTTGACGATGCTCGGCCACCTGATCGGCGGTCATGCCGAAGATGAAAATATTGTCCGCGCCGACATGCTCGCGAATTTCGACATTGGCGCCGTCGAGCGTGCCGATGGTGAGAGCGCCGTTCAGCGCCATTTTCATATTGCCCGTGCCGGAAGCCTCCATGCCGGCGGTCGAAATCTGCTCCGACAGATCGGCGGCGGGAATGATCGCCTCCGCCAGGCTCACATTGTAATTGGGCAGGAACGCCACTTTCAGGAGATCGCGCACGGTCGGATCGTCATTGACCACCCGCGCCACGTCATTGGCCAGTTTGATGATGAGCTTGGCGTGATGGTAGCTCGCCGCCGCCTTGCCGGCGAAAATTTTTACCCGGGGCACGAATTCGCGCATCGGCTGGGCGCGTATCTCATTGTAAAGGGCAATGGTTTCGAGAATGTTCAGGAGCTGTCGCTTGTATTCGTGGATGCGCTTGATCTGCACGTCGAAGAGAGCGGTGGGATCGACCTTGATCAGCAGTTCCTCGCTGATGATTTTCGCGAGATTGTCCTTGTTGGCCTGCTTGGCGGCGAGGTAGCGCGTCTGGAAGTCGAGGTCGCTGGCGTAGTCCGCCAGTTTCTCCAATTCGGAAAAATCGTCGAGCACGGAATGGCCGATCGTCTCGCAGATCAGGCGCGTGAGATGGGGATTGGCCTCGATCAGCCAGCGGCGGAAAGTGATCCCGTTTGTCTTGTTGACGATGCGATCGGGGAAGATTTCGTGCAGATCGTGGAAAACCGTCTTTTTGAGCAGTTCCGAATGCAGTTGCGAGACGCCGTTGACCTTGTGTGAGCCGAGAAAGGCGAGATGGCCCATGCGGACGTGGCGGCCGTGATGCTCGTCGATCAGCGACAGCGAGGCGAGCTTGCCGGGATCATGCATGCCGTCGCGGCGCAAATGGTCGAGATGCAAGCCGTTGATCAGATAGATAATCTGCATGTGGCGCGGCAATAGCCGCTCCATCAGCGACGCCGGCCAGGTTTCGAGCGCTTCCGGCAGGAGCGTGTGATTGGTGTAGGAGAAGGTCGCCTGGGTGATGGCCCAGGCTTTTTCCCATTCGAGCCCGTGCGCGTCGACCAGCAGGCGCATCAGTTCCGCCACCGCTATGGCCGGATGGGTGTCGTTGAGCTGGATCGCCGCCATATCGGCCAGGGTCTCGATGTCGCCGTGCTGCTTGAGATGGCGGCGAATCAGATCCTGCAGCGAGGCCGAGGCGAAGAAATATTCCTGGCGCAGGCGCAATTCCTGGCCGGCGGGCGTCGAATCGCTGGGATAAAGCACTTTGGAAATGGATTCGGCCCGAACCCTGTCGGCGAGGGCCCCGACATAATCGCCCTGGTTGAACACGTCGAGGCGCAGCGGATCGGGCGCGCGCGCCGACCACAGCCGCAAGGTGTTGACATGGGCGCCGCGCCAGCCGACCACCGGCGTGTCATAGGCGACCGCCTCGACCGTCTCGGCGGGCCGCCAGATGTAGGCGGGCGCGCCATGCGGGCGCGGGGCGCAATCGACCACGCCGCCGAAGCCGACGGCGTAATTGACCTCGGGCCGGGGAAACTCCCAAGGGTTGCCCAAATCCAACCAGTCTTCCGGATATTCGTGCTGCCAGCCGTCATGGATCGCCTGCCGGAACAGGCCGTGGTCATAGCGAATGCCATAGCCATGCGCGGCGATCGACAGCGTCGCCATGCTTTCGATGAAACAGGCCGCGAGCCGGCCCAGGCCGCCATTGCCCAAAGCCGCGTCCGGCTCGACATGGCGCAGCTTTTCGAGGTCGATGTCGAGGCTCGCCAAGGCGGCGCGCATCGGCTCCAAAAGCCCGGTATTGCAAAGCGAATCGACGAGCAGGCGGCCGACCAGGAATTCCAGCGAGAGATAGTAGACGCGCCGCGTGTTGTCGCGATAATTGCCGCGCACTGAAACCAGCCAGTCGTTCACCACCCTGTCGCGGGCGGCGAGCGCCACCGCCAGGAACCAGTCGCGCTCGGAGGCCGCGTTGCGGTCCTTGCCCAGGCTATAGGTGAGTTTTTCCAGCACCGCCTCGCGCAATTGGGCGACGAGATCGCCCTTGCCGTTCGCGGCTGCCGGCGCCGGCGGCGTTTCGATGGTTCCGGCGTCAGAAAATTCGTCCATGGTCCTATCCATATATCATGATGTGACAAGGCGACCAGACATTTAGGCGGTGGAGATTTTCTCGCCTTCCATCGTCTCAAGCAAGTTCCGTTCCCGCGCCTCGACCCGCCAGACGGCGAGGCAGAGGATCGCAACCGGCACGCCGATGCAGGACGTGGCGGCGAAAAAGGTCGGATAGCCATAAGCGGCGACGGCATAGCCGGAAAAGCCGCCGAGCAATTTGCCGGGCAGGGCGTAAAGCGAGGAGAGAAGCGCATATTGCGCGGCGGCGTAAATGGGCGAGGTCAGAGACGACATGAAGGCGATCAGGGCCGTGCCGGCGAAGCCGCCGGCGAAATTCTCGACGCAGATGGCCATGGTCAGCAAGGGCATGCTCTTGCCCGTCGCCGCGAGGAGGGCGAGGCTCAGATGCGAGGCGCTGGCGGCTATGCCGCCGATCAGCAGCGAAGGCATCAGGCCGAAGCGGGCGACGGCGAGGCCGCCGGCGAATATGCCGACTATGCCGACGCCGAAGCCGAAGAGTTTAGTGATGGTGGCGATATCCGCCTTGGAAAAGCCGAGGTCGATATAGAGCGGATTGGCCATGACGCCGGAAATGAAATCGGGCAGGCGGTAGATGGCGAGCAGCGCCAGGAAAAGCACGACGTGACGGCCATTGCGCCGGAACAGATCCCTGAGGGGATCGGCATAGGCTTCGAGAAAAGTCAGCTTTTGCCCGGGCGCGGCCTCGGCATGGGCGGGGGGTTCGGGCGCGAGCACGCTTGCGGCCAGGCCTACGATCATCAGGCAGGCCATGCAGAGATAAGCGGCGCGCCAGCTGAAGAACTGCGCGAGATAGAGCGCGCCGGCGCCGGCGCAGAGAATGGCGATCTTATAGCCGATCTGGCTCGCCGCCGCCATTTCGCCCTGATTTTCCGGCGGCGCCACGGCGATTCGCCAGCCGTCGATCATCACGTCCTGGGTGGCGCTGGAAAAGCCGAGGCAGAAGGCGAAGACAATGGTCCAAAGCAGGCGATGGGCGGGATCGCCGAAAGCGAGGCCCGCGAGGCAGGCCATGACGCCAAGCTGAGTTACGACCATCCAGCCGCGCCGCCGGCCGAGCCAGGACCCCAAGACCAACGGGTTATACTGGTCGAGCAGGGGGGCCCAGACGAATTTGAACGAGTAGGCCAAAGCCACCCAGCTCATCATGCCGATATGGGGCGTCGAGACGCCGGCCTCGCGCAGCCAGACCGATTGGGTGGAAAAGACCAGAAGAAAGGGCAGACCCGACGAAAAGCCGAGCGCCAGCATCAGCGACAGCCTCTTGTCGGTGAAAATGCGGGTCAGGGTGCGGTGCGATTCGGCGAGCATGAACCGACTATGCCATGGCCGCGGCGCAAAAGCGAAGATCGCCGGTTTCCGCCTTTTTTCTTCGGGCTGGAGTCGCGGGACGATCTTCTGCTATCTAAGTATTATACGAAAGACGGTGGGGGAGGCATGCTGACCAACAAAGGCAAATACGGACTGAAAGCCATGATTCACCTCGCCGGACTCGAACCGGGCGATCTGGCGCAGGTGCAGGATATGGCGGACCGCAACGGCATTCCAAAAAAATTTCTTGACCAGATTCTGTCCGAATTGCGCAACGCCGGCATGGTCTTCTCGAAGAAAGGCAAGGGCGGCGGCTATAGTCTGGCGCGGCCGGCGATTGAGATCAGCGTCGGCCAGATCGTGCGCGTGCTGGACGGTCCTTTGGCGCCGATCCAATGCGCCAGCGTCAGCGCCTACCGGCCCTGCGACGATTGCTGCAACCCCGGCCGCTGCAAGGTGCGGATGATGATGGTCCGCGCCCGCGACGCCCTGGCTTCGGTGCTCGACAGCCATTCGCTCGCCGAAATGCGCGCTTTGACCGGGCCGGAGGAGCCCAAGAACAAGGACATGTACCACATTTAGGTTCGGCCTGCCGCTGGCTCGCCGCCGTCCGCAAGGCTCGGGAGGCCATTCCCGAAATGCCGCGACGGGATTAGCCTCCGGCCGTGAACCATCACGAAGAGTCTCGCGCCCGCCGCGGCGCATCCTTGCAAATCGCCGAACCAGAGCGGCCTACACTGGTCCGTCGCGCGTTTTTGCTCGAATGGCTGACTGTGGGATGGCTGGCCATCGAGGGCGGCGTGGCGATCGTGTCCGGCGTCAAGGCAGGCATCCTGACGTTGACCGCTTTCGGGTTCGACAGCGCGATCGAATTGGCTTCGGCCTTTGTGCTGATCTGGCGACTGAATGTCGAACTGCGTCAAGGCGCGGCCTTTTCCGAGGTCACGGAACGAGCGGCGGGAAGGATCGCCGGGGGCCTGCTGTTTGGGCTTGCGGCCTATGTCGTCGCCGGCGCGGCCTGGGCTTTCTGGACGCGCCATGGCCAGACGTTTTCTCTTCCGGGCCTCGTCGTCGCGCTGCTGGCGCTGCCGATCATGGTCTTTCTGGCGCGACAAAAGACCGCGATCGCCGCCCGGATTGGCAGCCCGGCCCTGCGGGCCGACGCCATCGAAAACATCGCTTGCGCCTGGTTGTCGCTTGTCGTGGTCATCGATCTCGTCGCCGATTTTCTCCTCGGCGCCTGGTGGGTGGACGCGGCGGCGTCGCTGCCGATCGTCTGGCTCGTCGTCAGGGAGGGGCGGGAGGCGTGGTCGGGCGAAGAGCGCTGCGGCCGTCGACCGTCCGCCTCCGGAGAAAACCGCTAACTTGACGATGGCTCCCGGCGCCAGACTTCAGGCAAAAGGCGCCGCGCGATCTTGCCGTTTTTCGTGTGCGGCAGGGCGTCGAGAAACACGTATTTTTTCGGTCTTTTGTAGACCGCCAGATGCGCCGCGCAATGAGCCGCCAACGCCGATTCGTCCAGTTCGGCGCTTGGGGCTGGGACAATGAAGGCGCAGATGACGCTCACGCCCTCGCGCACCTTTCGCTCCGCCGCTGCGGCG
>CAYRNB010000019.1:6465-45366 GCA_964425315.1 uncultured Rhodoblastus sp. | reverse complement strand
TCGAAACTGGGCGCCTCAGCGCCAATCGTTGAGGTCCCGAACCTTCTTCGGGACGAAATTGTCCTTCAGCGAGAAGGAGGCGATCGCTTCTGTGGCGTAAACATAGAACCGATGCAGCTTCAGGACGTAGTTTTCGAACAGGCCGTAGACCGGCACGAAAGGCAGAAGACCGAAGTAAGCGGGCCGGCCCGTCGCGGCGGCGGCGGCGAGGAAACAGGCCATATCCAATCCGAGCAGCGCGATCGACACGGCCGCAAGAAAGGCGATGGTGGCGGCGGCGCCGAATGTTGCGAACATCCAGGCCAGATAAAATGGGAAAACCAACGCCGGCAGCGCCGTGAACAGCAGGAAATCCCATTGGTGCGCTGCCTCGCGCCAAAGAAAAGAAGGCGCATTGGGATTGAACAGTCGGCGATGCTTTCGGAACCGGATCCAGAAGGCGTCGCGCTCCCAGCGATCACGCTGGCGCAAAAGCGCGAAAGGACTTTCGGGGACATCCGTGTAGCAAATCGCGTGGCGCGCGAACACGACCCTGTAACCGGCGATCCTCAGCCGCATGGTGAAATCGAAGTCTTCGCCGCCTGCGTCCATGCCGCCGTTTCTGATCCACGCGTTGCGCCGGAAAGCGCCGAGCGCGCCCGAAATGCACGACAATTGATCGAGCAGGCCCGAAAATGTTCTGCCCAGCGAGATGGATATGAGATACTCGATCCCCTGGATCGCGGTGGTCACCGAACGCCGCCAGTTGCGAACGAGAACGTTGCCCGAAACCGCGCCGACGGACGGGTCGCTGCCGAGCGGGCGCAGCAGTTCCTCGATCGTATTGAGCTCGAAGGAGCAGTCGCAATCGGTGACGATGAAGATGTCGCCACGCGCCATGCGCGCCGCCAGATTGAGCGCCGCGGCCTTGCCGCCGCGCAATTGCAGGCGGCCCACCGCCTGCACCAATCCTTCCTCCTGCAATCGCCGCATGATGGCGAAGGTCCGGTCGATCGATCCGTCATCGACGCAGACGATTTCGAAGCGGTTGAAGGTCTGGCGCCGGAGCGAGCGAACGCATTTCTCGATTGCGTCCTCCTCATTGTGACCGGCGAGCAGGATCGAGACGGCGGGAAGCGGCGGCAGCGGACCGTAAGGCCGGCGGTCGCGCAGGATGAAAGCCGCCGCCGTCGCCTGAAGGCCGATGAAATAACGCGGCGCGTCGGTCAGCAGGACCAGTCCGAACATCGCCAGAACCCCCCATTCCGACAGCGAATTGAGGATCCGCCAGGCGCTGACGATCACATCCATCGTCGATACTCACGCAACTTTTCTCGCCCGTCCGCCGAGCCCCGGAACGTCTTCCGGCGCAAAGACGGCGAGTTCGATCGTGGGCGCAAGCGCGAGATGGCGGACGAGCCGCGCTCGGATTTCCGGCAGCCGCAATTCGACTTCCGCCTTCCGGTCGCGTCCGAGAAGAGCAAGAAAAATCGGCGCCTGTTCGATGATTTCCGTTTCGGGGATGAAGCATTCGCGCATCATTTGCCCGAAGAAGGCGCAAGTCTGCCGCCACGCGTCGCCGGCGCCCGCCGCTCCCGCCGGCTTGCGGAGCCGGATGAACAGAATGCAGCACGGCTCGTTGGCGGCGAAATGGCGCTGCGCGAAGGCGAGAATTCTTGCGCCAACCGAAGCGCCCTGCGATCGCGGCAGGCGCGAGCCGGCGGCGACGCAGGCCCGCCCGGCCGCCGAAAGATCGTAGGCGTAGATCGTTCTGCTGTCGACGTTTCGCGCATCGACGCGCGCGCTGCAGTCGAGACAGAGAAAACCGACCTTATGTTCGGAGGAAAGATGACCGCAGCCGACACAGACGCCGATCGATCCCGGCCGATCGTAATCGACGCTGAAATTTTTCAGTTGCTGCATGCATTTTGGACAGACCAGCGCCTCTCCGCGCCGGAAATCCCGTTCGGGCCCCTGATAGGCGCATTTGAAATGATGGACGATAGGCTGCTCGACGATATTCGCGCCGCCGCACCCCGCGCAATATTCGCGCACGGTCATGCGCGCGGAGGCGCAATGCGGGCAGGTCGCGACCTTGTCGACGAATTTCCGCTCCATCAATCCCAGGGCGGTCAATTGTTCGGCGAAGGTCGCCGCCCCCGGAATGGCCGACTCGTCATCATAGACGAATGTCGGCCGGGCGCGGACCTCGCTGCGCGGCGCCATGGCGCGATCGCGCACGAAAAGGCGCGCCATCAGCATCATACGGGGATCGTCGGTTTCCAGAATCTCGCGCGGGAGCGCTCGAACCCGCCGCACGGCGGGGCCAAGCAAGTGGATGGCGACGTCGACCGCGGGCGGCGAAGCCTGTTCGATTGCGACGTCGGCGCGGAAACGATCCGCCGATTCGAGGCCGCGGCATGTCGCGTCGATGACGGGAAGAATGGCCGCCGCTGCTGCGCCAAGGCGGCGCGCAAGCAAAGC
The DNA here is from genome assembly GCA_964425315.1 of uncultured Rhodoblastus sp. GTDB lineage: Bacteria > Pseudomonadota > Alphaproteobacteria > Rhizobiales > Beijerinckiaceae > Rhodoblastus. The sequence goes on along the minus strand of CAYRNB010000019.1, from coordinate 42,903 downwards.
GGAAGCGTTCGTTTCGGTGAGGAGGACGACGTCCGGCAGCTCGTTGGGCGGCGCTTCGAACGCGCCATGCGGCAGCATCGCCTCCCGAAGGCGATGCGGAAGTCCCGACAGAAAAATGTGCGAGTGACGTTCGTCCGCCTCGGACGGCGATGGAGCCGGCGGCGCGCCGGCCTCTTCAGGCGCCGCTTGATCGACGGCGCAGATGAGTTTCGGCACAGGGCGCTCTTGCCTGGAAAGACGTGCGACGCTGTTCATTCCAGCTCAAGCCACTCCACCAAAACGACGCGTCAGAGAACTCGGCCCACGCCTGCTCCGGGCCAAAGGCCCGCGCGATCCGACAAAGCGCATGGCGCGCATTGCCGGAACGTTTTTCGTTGTTTATCAACAGGATAGACGTGTCTGACGGGGTGAGCTTAACCTCCAATGTATTGACATATCGTTACGTCAACCTCCTTTGGGTCTGCGGTCAAAGAGTTCGGCGCGATGCGTCCTCGCCATTCCCGATTCTTGACGCGCACCGAAGGCTATTTTCTTTGCCGTCAGCCATCCTCGCCCGCCCCGGCGCGATGATCGCGCGCGACCAGTGAATAAACGGCGGGCGTGACGAAGAGAGTGAACATCGTGCCGACGCTCATGCCGCCGGCGATGACAATGCCGATCGCCTCGCGGCTGCGCGCCCCCGCGCCGGCCGCGATGATCAGCGGCAGCATGCCGACCACCATGGCCGCCGTGGTCATCAGGATCGGCCGCAGCCGCACGCCCGCCGCATGTTCGATCGCCTCGCGCGGCGACATGCCCTCTTCGCGCTGCATGTGATTGGCGAAATCGACCATCAATATGCCATGTTTGGAAATCAGCCCGATCAGAGTCATCAGGCCGATCTGCGTGTAGATATTGATCGAGGCCGCGCCGAAAAAGCCGAGGATGTTGAGCGGCAGCATCGCGCCGAACATCGAGGTCGGCAGAGCGATGAGAATGATGAAAGGATCGCGGAAGCTCTCGAATTGCGCCGCGAGCACGAGATAGATCACGATCAGCGAAAAGACGAAGGCGATGGCGAGCGTATTGCCCTCCTGGACGAATTGCCGGCTCTCGCCCTGGAAGTCGTATGTATAACCGGCGGGGAATATCTTGTTCGCTGCTTGCTCGAGGAAGGTGAGCGCCTCGCCGAGCGTATGGCCGGGGAAAGGCACGCCGGAAAGCGTCGCCGAATTGAGCTGCTGGAAAGTGGTCAGCGAATTTGGCTGCACTTTCGCCGTCACGGTAGCGACGGTGGAAAGAGGCGCGAGCGCGCCCGTCGAGGTGCGCAATTCATAGCGCATCAGCCAGTCCGGCGTCAGGCGGAAGTCGCGCGGCGCCTGGGGAATGACCTGATAGGAGCGGCCGGCGAGGTTGAAGCGGTTCACGTAATTGCCGCCGAGAAAAGTCGCCAGCGTCGCGCCGATGTCCTGCATGGTGATGCCGAGACTGTTCGCCTTGTCGGCGTCGATCTTCACCTCCAGTTGCGGTGTGTCGAATTTCAGGTCGCCGTCGGTGAAGAGGAACAGGCCGCTCTTATTCGCCGCCGCCTGCAATTTGCCGAGCACGCCGGCGAGCGTGCGGTAGTCGCCGGCGGTGCGGATGACGAATTGCACCGGCGGGCCGCCGGTCGAGCCCGGCAGCGACGGCAGGGGAAAAGCGAAAATCTGCGCGCCGGTCTGCTTCGCCAGCATGGGCTGCAGGCTTTGCAGGATCTGGGCCTGGGTGCGCTTTCGTTCGCTCCAGGGTTTCAGCAACATGCCTGCTATGCCCTGGTGTACCCCCTCCGAGCCGTTGATGACGAAGACGTGGCTCTTTTCGGGGACCTTGTCGAAAACGTCCTTTTTCAGCCGCGATGTGACCTGTTCGAGATAATCGAGATTGGCGTATTGCGGCGTCTTGATCATGGTGAGGATAATGCCCTGATCCTCCGTCGGCGCCAGTTCGCGCGGGGTCGACGCATACATGACCCCCGTCAGGACCAGCACGCCAACCAGGATCAGCACGGTGAGGGCGCGGAAGTTGAGCGTCTTATGCAGCCTTTTCTCATAGCGCCGGCGCAAGGCTTCGAACGCCAGATCGAGCCGGCCCGCGAAATCGAGGCGCTTCGGCCTCACCTCTTCGCCGCCTCCGGCCTTCGGGTGCGCATGCTCGCGCAAAAGCTTCGAGCACATCATGGGCGAGAGGGTCAAAGCAATGAACCCCGAAACGCCCACCGCGCCGGCGAGCGTGAAGGCGAATTCCTTGAACAGCGAGCCGGTGAGGCCGGAGACGAAGCCGATCGGCGCATAGACCGCGGCGAGCGTGAGTGTCATGCCGACAACCGGCAGGGCGATTTCGCGCGCCCCGGTTATCGCCGCCTCTTTGGGCTTCATGCCGTGCTCGATGTGGCGATAGATGTTCTCGACCACGACAATGGCGTCGTCCACGACGAGGCCGATGGCGAGGACGAAAGCGAGCAGGGTCAGGAGATTGATGGAATAGCCCAACGCCAGCATGATCATCATGACGCCGATGAGCGACAGCGGAATGGTGACGATGGGAATGACGGTCGAGCGCAGGTCGCCGAGGAACAGAAAGATCACAATAATGACGATGCCCGCCGCTTCGAGCAGGGTTTTCGCCACTTCGTCGATCGAGGCGCGGATGAATTCGGTGGCGTCATAGGCGATATGCGCCTGGAGTCCCGGCGGCAGACCGGCTTTGATTTCCGGAAAGGCCTTGCGCACTTCGGTGATGAGACTGAGCGGATTGGCGGTCGGCGTCGGATAGATGCCGATAAAGACCGCTTTCAGCCCGTCGAAGACCGCCGAGGAATCGACGCTTTCCGGCCCGAGATCGATGCGCGCCACATCGCCCAGCCGCACCAGGGCGCCGCCATGGCTCGCCACCGTCATTTTGGCGAATTGGCGCGCCGAATCCAGCGAGGTCAAGGCATTGATGCTGATCTGGGTGAAATCGCCTTTGATCTCGCCGGCGGCCGAAGTGAAATTATTCTTGGTGAGCGCATTGCGGATGTCGGCGGCGGTGACGCCGCGCGCCGCCATTTTGTCGGGATCGAGCCAGATGCGCATGGCGAAATTCTGGCCGCCGAGAATCATCGCGTCTGCGACGCCGTCGATGGTTTGCAGGCGCGGCTTGACCACCCGAGTCAGATAGTCGGTGATCTGCGGCTCGGTCATTTCCGCGGAATTGAACGACATATAGAGCAGCGCGGTGCCCCGCCCCGCCTTCTTCACCACCTCCGGATCCTCGGCTTCGCGCGGCAGCAGATATTTGACCTGATTGACCTTGGCGAGCGTGTCGGTCATCGCCCGGTCGGCGTCGGCGTTGAGGCGCAGCTGGAGGGTGACGGTCGAGACGTTCTGCTGCGAACTGGACGACAGAGTGTCGACGCCCTCGACGCTTGCCACCGCCTGTTCGATCGGCGTGGTGATGAAACCCTTGATCACGTCGGCGTTGGCGCCGGGATAGCGGGTGGTGATGGTCAGGGTCGACTCGGACAGGGTCGGATATTGCCGAATCTGCAAATTGAACCCCGCCTGGGCGCCGATGAGCAGCACCAACAGGCTGACCACGGTGGACAGAACCGGCCGCCGGATAAAAAGATCGGTGAAGGCGCCCATGCGGAGACGGCTTTCGCTTTACTGCAGTGGAAGCGTGGCCGGAGCCAGCATGGCCTGGCCCGGCTCGATGCGCACCTGCGCATTTGGCAGCAATTTGATTTGTCCCTGCGTCACGATCGTGTCGCCGGGCTTGACGCCTTCGAGCAGCGCCACCTTGTCCTGGCGGGTCTGGCCGACGCGCACGAATTGGCGCACGACGTGAAGCGGTCCGTCGAAGCCTTTTTTGGGATCGTCGGGCCGCACGACATAGACCGAATCCCCATAGAGCGAATAGGCGACCGCCGTGCGGGGCGCCGTGACCACCTTCTCCGGCGCCCCGGCCTCGACCGTGACATTGGCGAACATGCCGGGCACGATCTTCTTGTCCGGATTGGCGAATTCGGCGCGCACCAGCGCGCTGCGCGTGCCGGCGTTGATCCGCGCGTCGATATGGATGATCTTGCCGGTAAAGACCCGGCCGTGGAAGGCGTCCAGTTTGGCCAGCACCTTTTCGCCGATCGCCAGGTCGCCGTAATATCGCTCGGGCGCCTGGAAATCGAGATAGATCGGATCGAGCTTCTGCAGCGAGACGAGCGCCATGCCGGGCGCGACATATTGGCCGACGTCCACTTTTTTGATGCCGAGCCGGCCGGAGAAAGGCGCGACGATATTCTTCTGGGCGATCAGCGCCGTGGTGCGATCGACTTCGCCCTGGGCCTTGTCGCGAGCCGCCCGGGCGAGATCGAATTTGGCCTTGGCCGCGATGCCCTGCTCGGACAACATTTCCTGACGATTGAAGGCGAGCTTGGCGTTTTTCAACATGGCGAGGTTGGATTTCAGGTCGGCCTGATCGGTCGAATCGTCGATCCGCAACAGGAGGTCGCCTTTCTTGACGTCCTCGCCGCTGGTGAAGTCGATCGCCTTCACGATCCCGCCGACCTGGCTCGCGACGTTAATGCCGGGCACCGCCTTGAACGTGCCGATCGTCTCGAAACGCGGTGTCCATTCCTCCGCGCGCGCTTTCCCCACGGTCACGCCGATCGGCGGTCGAGGCGCGGACATGAAATGCGCGACCATGGCCGGCTTCAGTACAAACTGCACGTAATAGAGCCCGGCGACGAGACCCGCCAGGATCAGAAATACGACGACAAAAATCACTTTACGCATCAGATCGACCATTCTTTGGCGGACGAGCCGGCCCCGCAGTCTTTTAGAGAGCGGCGGCCTGTTAGTCCATGGGAGCGCGACAGCGCGAATGCAAGCTTGAACTTCACAATTTCCAAAACAGCGCCGATTGTCGTTTGCATGTTTTTTAGGCGCCGACAAAGCGATTGATGCAATAGAAGCAGAAATAATTGGCGGAGCCTAAAGTTTAGGCTGTCCAATCCGCGGCGCCCGCATTTAACTTGGGTTCAGCCCCGTAAAACAAAGGCGAATGAGGTTTCATTCGAGGCGGATGGCCGATGACCCTGCCCTCTTTCAACGAAATGACCAATGGCTCGGGCGCGCCCCGGGAGCTTTACCGCCGCCTTGCCGAATGGCTGGAGAAATCGCCCCCCGGACTGCTCGATTCCCGTCGCGCACAAGCGGAAATGCTTTTTCGCAAGATCGGCATCACCTTCGCCGTCTATGGCGACAAGGACGCCGCGGAAAGGCTGATCCCCTTCGACATCATCCCGCGCCTGCTCGGCCATGACGAATGGCAGCGGCTCGAAGCCGGCCTCGTCCAACGCGTCAAGGCGCTGAACCGTTTCCTCACCGACATCTATGGAGCGCAGGAGATCCTGCGCGCGAAAATCATCCCCCAGGACCTCATCTTTCGCAATCCGTCCTACCGCCCGGAAATGCAAGGTCGTCGCGCGCCGCACGACATCTGGACCCATATCGCCGGCATCGACGTCATCCGCGTGGACGACCGCGATTTCTATGTGCTCGAAGACAATTGCCGCACCCCTTCCGGCGTCTCCTACATGCTGGAGAATCGCGAGATGATGATCCGGCTCGCGCCCGATCTTTTCGCCGAACACGCCGTCATGCCGGTCGAGAACTACCCGGACGCGCTGCTCGCCTCCCTGCGTTCCGCCGCCCCGCCCGGCTGCGCCGGCGAGCCCAATATCGTCGTGCTCACGCCGGGCCTCTATAATTCCGCCTATTACGAGCATTCCTTCCTCGCCGACAAGCTTGGCGTCGAACTGGTCGAGGGCGGCGACCTGACGGTCAAGGACGACATCGTCTACATGCGGACGACCGAAGGCGCGAAGAAAGTGGACGTCATCTATCGCCGCGTGGACGACGAGTTCCTCGATCCCCTGGTCTTCCGCTCCGATTCCGTGCTCGGCGCGGCCGGGCTGATGGGCGCTTATCACGCCGGAAACGTCACCATCGCCAATGCGGTCGGCGCCGGCGTCGCCGACGACAAGGCGATCTATACCTATATGCCGGAAATCATCCGCTTCTATTTCGGCGAGGAACCGCTGCTGAAAAACGTCTCCACCTGGCGCTGCCGCGAACCGGAGTCGCTCAAATATGTGCTCGACCACTTGCCGGAACTGGTCGTCAAGGAGGTCAACGGCTCGGGCGGCTATGGCATGCTGGTCGGGCCGCACGCGAGCAAGGAGCAGATCGAGGCCTTCCGCAAAAAACTTTCCGTCCATCCCGACAATTTCATCGCCCAGCCGACCTTGTCGCTCTCCAGTTGCCCCACTTCCTTCCCCGGCGGGGTCGCGCCGCGCCATGTCGACCTGCGGCCCTTCGTGCTGTCCGGCGCCGACGGCGTGCGGGTCGTGCCAGGAGGCCTGACCCGCGTCGCGCTCAAGGAGGGCTCGCTGGTGGTGAATTCGAGCCAGGGCGGCGGCACTAAGGACACCTGGGTGCTGGAGACCAACGCCGCCGTCTAACGTAAAGATTTCGAGGCCAAATGCTCTCCCGCACCGCCGACAATCTCTATTGGGTTTCGCGCTATCTCGAACGCGCCGATTTTCTCGCCCGCCTGATCGAAGCCTCCGGCCGTATCGCCGCTCTGCCCCAGACCATGTCCGCCGCGCAGGACGAGTGGAAAAGCGTGCTGATCGCCTCCGGCGCCGACGAGACGTTCTACGAGCATCTGGAGACAGCCGACGAGGCCAATGTCGTCGCCTATCTCGCCTTTGACGAGCGCAACGCCTCCTCGATCCGCAATTGCATCGAATTCGGCCGCACCAATGCGCGCGCCGTGCGCACCGCCTTGACCGTGGAAATGTGGGAGAACATCAATTCCGCCTGGCTGGAGCTGAAGAAATTCGAGACGGAATATAAGGCGCGCGGCCGCCTCGACCGCGAGACGCTGATCAAATTCCTCGAATTCGTCAAAACCACTGCGAGTCTTTACGATGGCTATGCCTATCGCACCATGCTGCGCAACGACGCCTATTATTTCTCGCGCGTCGGGGTCTATGTCGAGCGCGCCGACAACACCGCGCGCGTGCTCGACGTGAAATATCACGTCCTTCTGCCCGAACATGAAAAGGTCGGCGGTACGCTGGACTATTTCCAGTGGAGCGCCATTCTGCGCTCGGTTTCGGCGCTGACCGCCTATCATTGGGTGTTCCGCGAAAGCATCACGCCATGGAACGTCGCCGATCTTCTGATCCTGCGGCGGGAAATGCCCCGCTCCCTGCTGCATTGCTATGACAATATCGTGCGCTGGCTCGACGCCATCGCAAATCAATACGGGAGGCAGGGGCCGTCGCAGCGTCACGCCCGCAATCTCAGGCGGCGGCTGGAGCAGGCGTCGATCAGGGACGTCTTCCAGAACGGCCTGCACGAATTCATCGAATCCTTCGTGACCGAAAACAACCGGCTCGGCGAGGAAATCGCCGAACAATATCTTATCGGCTGATCCGTCAGAGAACGAGGCGTTTCGATTTCGCATGATCTTATCCGAAACCCCGTTTCCACTTTTCGGGATCATGCTCTAAGGGTCCTTTTTCATGCGCGCGCAGGTTCACTATCAGCTCGACGTCGTCTTCGCGGAGCCGGTTCGCGCGGTGAACCAGGTCTTGCGCCTGACGCCGCGCGGCTTCGACAGCCAGCACGTGCGGGACTGGCAGGTTAGCGTCGATCCCGACGCGACACTGCGCCGGTCGGAAGACGCTTTCGGCAATCTCGTCCACTCCTGTTCCCATGAAGGCCCGATGGAGCGGCTGAGCGTCGTCGCCGAAGGCGAGGTCGAAACCAGCGACGCGGCGGGCGTCGTGCGCGGTCAGATCGAGAAGTTTCCACTCGACGTTTTCCTTCGCGACGTGGAGGCGACGCACGCCGACAAGCTCTTGCGCGAATTCGTCGCCGATCGCCTCGCCGGCGAAGCCGACCCGCTCGCCCGCATGCATCAATTGATGGAGGCTCTGCACGAGACGTGCAAATTCGACGCCACGGAGACGGCGGCGCCGCGCCCGGCGGCGGAAGTCTTCGCCGCCGGCAAAGGCGGCGCGCGCGAACTCGCCCAGCTTTTCGTCGCCGCGGCGCGCGCCGATCATGCTCCAGCGCGCTTCATTTCCGGCTTCTTTCTCGGCGCCGACGCGCCTCATGGCCCGCACCACGCCTGGGCGGAAGTCTTTGTCGAATCCATCGGCTGGATCGGCTTCGATTGCGCCCTGGGCTATTGCCCGCGCGACGAACATTTGCGCGTCGCGCAAGGGCTCGACTATTGGGGCGCCGCGCCCCGCCGCGCCGCCGCCTTCGGCGTCGCCAAGGAACAGGCCGAAACCAGCCTCAGCGTCGATCTCGCGCGCCAGGCGAGTTGGCAGGACCAGCAGTAGAACGTCGAAAGCCGCGACGCCTCGACCATTGGTGAGGAGGCGATCCGAGGCGGCCTATCGAAGGCGCCGCGCAGCGCCCTCACCGGTCGTTCAGCGAGCCCTCCGGACGCGTTTGACGCTCTCGACGACGCGATCAGCACAATTGGACCGAGACTTCGGCTGATTGCCCGCCTAAACCTGACATTCGGCCGCAACGACAAGAACTGCCTCGTCCAATGCGCGGCGCTTCACGACCTCACGCGCAGACCTGGCGTCGCCGTCAATCGCCACGAACCGCGGCAAATGCTTTGCCGATCGCGCCAAGCGGCGCGAACGCCGACGCCCCCTCGAAGCCGACGCCGCCGAGAAGCCGTTGCAGGAATGTCTTGCGCGCCGCGGTCGCGACTTCGAAGAGGCGCGCCTCATCCTTCAAGCCGAAGATGAGATCGTCGCCGGTCGACAAGGCGTCCACCAGGCCGAGGCTCACGGCCTCGCTCGCCAGCCAGACGTCGCCGTTCGCGACCTTGGCGAGGTCGGCGGCCGGGCGGCGCTCGGCGACCAGCCTCTTGAAGGCCGCGTGGATGTCTTCGATCTTGCCGAGGAAATGCTCGCGGCCGGCCGGCGTGATCTCCCCGAACACCGAGATGGACCGCTTGTATTCGCCCGCCGTCAGCTCCTCGTAGTCGATGTCGTTCTTCTTGAGAAGCCGATGGAGGTTCGGCGTCTGCGCCACGACGCCGATCGAACCGATGAGCGCGAAGGGCGCGGCGACGATTTTGTCCGCCGCGCAGGCCATCATGTAGCCGCCGCTCGCCGCCACCTGGTCGATGGAGACCGTGACCTTGATCTTGCGGTCGCGAAGACGCGAGATTTCCGCGGCGGCGAGGCCGTAGCCGGTCACCGTGCCGCCCGAGCTTTGCAGGCGCAAGACGACTTCGTCCGTCTCAGGACGGGCGACGGTGAGCACGGCGTCGATCTCCCGGGCCAGGCGCTTGACGGCCGACGCCATCAGGTCGCCCTTGAAGCCGAGCACATAGACGCGCTTGCCCGCCGACCCTGCCGCGCGCGCAGCCTCGCGCTTGCGGGCCTTGGCGCGCGACCGCCGCTCCTTCTTGTCGAGGATTTCCGCGTCGAGTTCATCGCGCATTCGGTCGTAAAGCTCGTTGAGCGAGCGGACCTCGATTTCGCGCCCACGCCCAGCGTCGCTGCGCGTCAGGCGCGCGATGAGCGCGGCGAGGCCGCCGAGCGCCGCAACGATGAGAAGGGTTTTTGCGGCGAAGGCGGCGATGTCCAACCAGAAGGCCATGGGAAGAGATCCTTGCGCGCGATCGGTTCGACCCGCGTCTTTCCATGGCCGCCGGCGGAATGCAAGCCGCGGCGCCCGTCAGCGGGCGGATCGACCTCGACGCGGCGCCGGCCTTTTGGCCGCCTGGCCGCCGCTTGGACGCCCGGATCGGGCGCCAAGCTTTCTCGTCGCGGCATGGACCTCAGCGGACGCGCCCGGCGCCAGGCGGAGGTCGGTGGTCGGAATCGCCTGTCGGGTCAGTTTCTCGATGCCGCGCAAAAAATCGCGCTCCTCGTGGTCGCACAAGGAAATGGCCTCGCCTTCCGCCCCGGCGCGCGCCGTGCGGCCGATGCGATGAACGTAAGCTTCAGGAACTTCCGGCAGTTCGAAATTCACGACATGACTGACGCTGTCAACGTCGATGCCGCGCGCGGCTATATCGGTGGCGACCAGCACGGCGACGCGCCCCCTGCGGAATCCGTCCAGAGCGCGCAGGCGCTGGTTCTGGCTCTTGTTGCCGTGAATCGCCTCCGCCGACAGGCCGGTCCCGGTTAGGGCCGAAGCGACCCGGTCGGCGCCCCGCTTGGTGCGGGTGAAGACGATCGAGCGGCGAAAATCGGGGCTTTGCAGCAGTTCGATCAGAACCCCGGTCTTGCGCTTGGCCTCGATCAGGATCACACGCTGGGCCACGCGATCCGCCGTTTTGGCGACCGGCGCCACCGAAACCTGAACCGGCTGATGCAGCATTTCCGCGGCCAGCATGGCGATTTGCGGCGGCATGGTGGCGGAGAAGAACAAAGTCTGCCGCCGCTTCGGCAATTTGGCGAAAATCTTGCGGATCGGAACGAGAAATCCGAGATCGAGCATATGGTCGGCCTCGTCGAGCACGACCGCCGAGGTTCCGTCGAGCCGCAGATTGCCCCGCGCCATGTGATCGAGCAGGCGGCCCGGCGTGGCCACCAGCACATCCAGCCCGCGCGAAAGCGCCTGAATTTGCGGCCCGAAGCCAACGCCGCCGAAGATCGTGGCGACGCGTAGCCCGGCGAAACGGCCATAGGCCTTGAAACTGTCGCCGATCTGGGCCGCCAGTTCGCGGGTCGGCGCCAGCACCAGCACGCGCGCCTGCTTCGCGCGCGGATGTTCGGGGAATTTCAGCAGCCGGGAAATGAGCGGCGTGGCGAAGGCGCAGGTTTTTCCCGTGCCGGTCTGCGCGATTCCGAGCAGATCGCGCCCTTCGAGCAAGGGCGGAATGGCTTGCGCCTGAATGGGCGTTGGGGTTTCGTAACCTTCGGATTTGAGAGCGCGCAGAATGGTCTCGGCCAGGCCGAGATCGGAAAATTGGATCACTTGATAGCTTTCAAAGGGCCGCGCGCGCCCGGCCGGTTGGCGGCGGAGGCGGCGGCTTGTCGAAGAAGGCCCCGCACAGAATGGGCCGACTGTCAGGAAACGGTCTTGAGTCCGGGCGACGCGTCAATCGAGAAAATTCGCGTCCCATGCGCCGGCGCGCCGTGAGGCCTTAGCCAATAAGCGCTTTGACCATGCGATGCAAGCACTTCCTGTTGGATCGGTGTTGGAAACCGTTAATCGTGGCGGAGCCAAGGGCTGTTGGCGATCCATCTTTGGACATTCGAGTTTCGTCGGCTTCCCGCCCAAAGCCGGATACTGGTCCAAGGCCCTCGCATCATTGGCTGAAATTTGCGTTTGATTATAAAGGCGGACACATTCGCCAAGGGGAGCGAAAATGGACGCGATCGACCGCAAGATTCTGACCATCCTGCAGGAAAACGCCGGCTTGAGCATAGCCGATCTCGCCAAAGCGGTCGGCTTGTCGCCGACGCCCTGCTGGAAAAGGGTGCAAAAGCTCGAAAGCTCGGGCGTCATCACCGGCCGCGTCGCACTGGTCGATCCCCAGAAGGTCGGGCTCGGCCTGACCGTCTTCGTCTCGATCGAAACCGAAGACCATTCCCAGCCCTGGCTGGCGAAATTCGCCGCCGCGGTTTCCGCCATGCCGGAAGTAATGGACATTTATCGCATGGCCGGCGACGTCGATTACCTCTTGCGCGTCGTCGTCGCCGATACGGGCGCCTTTGACGCCTTCTACCAGCGCCTGATCGCCGCCGTGCCGCTGAAAAAGGTCACGTCGCGTTTCGCCATGGAGCGGGTCAAATCGACCTCCGCCTATCGCATCCCCAACCCCGACGCGCCTCGGTAAAATTACGGATCACAAAAATTTGAAACCGGCGATTTGTGCATCGCAACAATCGGCTAGGAGCGTCGGCGCCGGAAGGGTTTATCTCCTCCAAAAGTAGGTATGAAAATCGGTGGGACTTTGCGACGCATCAAATCGGAGGCGCAATTTTCATGTTAGTGAGCGGCTCGTAACGTGGTACGACGCATGCATAAGCAATAAACGGCGCGGCCGCGTCCGTCGTTGTAATCGCGACGATGAGGACGCAGGACTACGCCAAGTGTGTCAAGCGTGCGGATTGCCCTGCTTTATCGGGCGCCATTCGCGGGAGGAAACTAATGACAGGCCTGGAAGCGAGGGACATGGTCCCTCGGGACTTCATTTCGCGTGACCTGCCAGCGGGATACGACACGCTGTGGGGATGGGCGGCCAAATGGACCCCCGACGAACTGCCTTTGAGAATCGATCTGGCTAGGGATTTCGCCATTGAAACCCTGGAACTGTTGCAAAAGAGCGCCATCGAGGGCTTGTCGGTCCTCAACGTCGAAGCGCCCGCCGCGCTGCGCGCCCTGGGCGCGACCAAAGTTCCGGCGTTCGACACGCAATTATTGTTCATGATGACGCGCAGCAGCTAGCGGCAGCGCAGCATCCAAAAAAATCAGCGCCTCTCGTCGCCCGGGCCAAGCCCAGCGACGAGGGGCGTTCTCCATTCTGGCGACGGAAATAATTCGCGCATCAGTCCGGCGAGGCCAAGCTGCATCTGCCGCGTTTCCTCATGGCCGGGGCGCAGCCAGGCGACATAGCCGACCGCCTCCTCCAGCCGCCGCGCTTTGGCGAAGCGGCTCGGCGCGCCGCGCGCGATCGCCGTCTCGGCGTCGTTCATCAGTCGCCCCAGACGGGCGGCGACGCGGGCCGGCTGATGCGTGAGAAGAGAACGGCACGCGGCAAAGGACGGTTTGGACCGGAGCGAGCCGGCTTGCCGCGCGATGGCGGGCGCGGCTTTAGCCGTGACGATTGCAAGCTTCATGCGCTGCTCCCGGCTGAACCTTCGTTACAAAGACGCGCCAACTCCAACCAACCGGAAGTAAATCACCGCTTCCATCACGTTATTATGACCTTGGCCGCTGTTGGTCAACGGCTTACCTTGATCTTGATGGATAACGTAATCGTTCGTATTATTTGAGCATAAATCAACAGCATGGCAAGCCTATTGCTTCAACACTTCTGAATAGAGCGGGCGGATGAGGCGGCGCGGATCAGGCCGGGACCGGCGCGCCCTTGCGCCGCGGCGCGTTCAAGGCCAGCAGGACAATGGCGATAAGCGCTGGCCACAAAGCGGTCCAGTGGCCAAAGGCGGCGAGCAGCGCGCTCACCGCCCAGCAAAGCGACAGGGCGTGCTCGACCATGCCGACGAGCTTGTTCTGCGCATGGGTCTTGATTAGATCGCCCCGGCGGTTCTCCAGCGGCTTCCAGAAATTGAGGCTGGCGGTCGAAGCGGCGGCGACGCAGGCATAGCAGAACGTGACGAAGCCAACGCGCGGATTGTCCGCGGTCACGCCGATGAGGGGCAAGGCGAGGAAAAGCGCCACCGGAGTAGCGACCGCTTCGAGCTTGCGGCGCAGAATTTCGCCCGGCGCAACCGGCGCAGCGGCGACGAAATCGCCGGCCTCCTCGCCTGCCGCGGCGAGAAAGGCGAGCGCCGCCGCGAGTTGCGCCGCCACCGCCACCAGGGCAGGCGCGACCGAAAGCGCCAGCGAGCCGTCCGGTCCCTGGGCCTTCCACACGATCAGGGCGATGGGCAGGATATAGAGTGACTGCAGCATCACCTGAGACAGCAGATAGGGGTCGCGCGCCAGAAGCCGCCATTCCTTGCGCCGCATGGCGGAGGCGCGCTCGGAGCGAAAGCGGGACGTCCTCTTCCTGCGCAGGCGCGGCCCGCCTTCGCTGGCCACGAGAAGCGCGCCTTTGGCGAAGGCTTTTCCCAGGGCGTAAACGGCGCCGATGACGGCGGCGAGGCCGAGCGCGCTCCAAATCAGCAACGACGGGCCGTCGCCCGCGGCGGCGCGCGCCGGAAGCCAGAGCGCCCCGTGCGGATCGAGCCAGGATCCGGGCGCGGGATGGGCCAGCGCCCGCCGCAAGGCCTCGTGGGTCGCAGCCGGCATGAAATTGAAGATCTGCGCGTAAATGACGAACCAGGCGCCGACCAGGGTGGCGAGCACCTGGCCAGCGGCGCGGGTGCGCTTCGGCCCGAGCAGGCGGAACAGGCCCAGGGTGAGGCCGAGGCTCAGGCCGGTGGTGAGCAGGACGGTGGCGGCGAAAGCGGGCGCAACCGCCAGCCAGCGCGGCGCGCCGAGCCAGGCCGCGTCGATCACGAGCGGCAGCAGAAACAGGCCGACGGCTCCGAAACTCTCCGTCGCCACCGCCAAGGCGCGTGAGGCAAGGATCTTGCGGGAGGCCAGCGGGGCCGTCAGCAGAAGGTCGAGATCGCCGCGCGAATAGAGCGCGCGCGTGGCGCTGGTCAGGCCCTGCGACAGCATCCACGGCAGGACGACGACAAAACCCAGGCCGATCAGGGCGACCGAGCCATATTTCGCCTCCAGCGCCAGCAGGGCGAAGGCGAAAGGCATGGCGAGGAAATGCAACACGGCGACGACCAAGGCGAGAATCGCCACGGCGCGGGCGTTCGTTTTGGCGCGCAGGAAGCTGCACAGCCGGCGCCAGGAAATGGTGAGGTCATGACGCAGGAGCCGCCCGAGCGACATGGAACTCGCTGTCACGCCGCTTCTCCGCGCGCGGTCAGTTCCAAAAAGGCGTCCTCGAGACTGGCGCCGGCGCCCAAAGTCCGCAATTGCGTCAGATCGCCCTCGGCGATTTTCCGGCCGTGGGCGATAATGCCGATGCGGTCGGCGAGCTTTTCCGCCACTTCGAGAATATGGGTGGTGAGCACGATGGCGACGCCGTCTTGCGCCTGCTCGCGCAGGATTTCCTTGACGTCGCGCGCCGCGGCGGCGTCGAGGCCGGTGAGCGGCTCGTCCAGCATCAACAGGCGCGGCGAATGGATCAGCGCGCCGGCGAGCGCCGCCTTCTGGCGCATGCCGCGTGAAAAACCCTCGCAGCGCTGATCGCGCTGCTCCCACAGGCCGAGGCGACGCAGAAGCTCTTCGGCCCGCGCAAAGGCGGGCCCCGACTCCATGCCCCACAGGCCGGCGATGAATTCGAGATATTCGAGCGGCGTGAGCTTGTCGTAAAGCAGCGGCTCGTCCGGCAGCCAGGCGGTCTGCTGTTTCGCCGCGATCGGGTCTCTTCGCGCGTCGACGCCGCAGATGAATATGTCGCCGCTGTCGGGCTGCAGCAGGCCGGCGACCATGCGCAAGGTCGTGGTCTTGCCGGCGCCGTTGGGGCCGAGAAGCGCATAGAATTCGCCGGCTTTGATGGTCAGGTCGAGCCCGTCCACCGCGGCCTTGCCGAAACTCTTGCGCAGATCGCACAGGACCAAAGCGTCGGGCCTTGGGTCGGCGGCGAGAGGGAACATGCGGGCTACTTCCTACTAACTGGACCGAGCCAGCCTAACCCGCCCGCCTTTCTGCCGCGTTAACCCGCTTTCTCAGACCCCGGTCGGCCGGCGCAGGTCGAGCGTGGTGGGGAAATCGCCGGTGATTTCCCTCGGCGGCAGGGAAACCGGCCCCGGCGTATGGCCGTGATCCTGGAAACGCGCCAGGCGGCGCGCCTCGGCCTCGTAGGAATTGACCGGGAAAGTCTCGTAACTGCGCCCGCCGGGATGGGCGGCGTGATAGACGCAGCCGCCGAGCGATCTCTTGCTCCATTTGTCGATAATGTCGAAGGTCAGCGGCGTATGCGGCTTGATGGTCGGATGCAGGCCGGAATGGGGCTGCCAGGCCTTGAAGCGCACGCCCGCCACCGCCTCGCCGCGCACGCCGGTGAAGCCGAGAGGCAGGCGCCTGCCGTTGCACGCAACGATATGGCGCGCGTCGTTAAAACCTTCGACGCGCACCTGCAGGCGCTCCACCGAGGAATCGACATAGCGCACCGTGCCGCCGATCGCCCCCTCCTCGCCCATCACATGCCAGGGTTCGAGCGCCTGGCGGACTTCCAGCTTGACGCCGGCGTGCTCGACCGAGCCGTAATAGGGGAAGCGGAACTCGAACTGGGCGCGGAACCATTCCGGGTCGAAATCGTATCCGGCGCGGCGCAGGTCGTGGAGAATGTCGAGGAAATCCTGCCAGACGTAATGCGGCAGCATGAAGCGGTCGTGCAGGCTTGAGCCCCAGCGCGCCAGATCGCCCTCCTGCGGCTCCTTCCAGAACCAGGCGATCAGGGCCCGCAGGAGCAATTGCTGCGCCAGCGACATGCGCGCGTCCGGCGGCATTTCGAAGGAGCGGAATTCGACCAAGCCCAGCCGGCCGGTCGGCCCGGAGGGCGAGTAGAGCTTGTCGATGCAGATTTCGGCGCGATGGGTATTGCCGGTCACGTCGGTGAGCAGATTGCGATAGAGCCGGTCCACCAGCCAGGAGGGGAAACCGCCCTCGCCCGGGCGCGGCGTCATCGCCAGGGCGATTTCCAATTCGTAGAGCGCGTCGTGGCGCGCCTCGTCCACCCGCGGCGCCTGCGAGGTCGGGCCGACGAACAGGCCGGAGAAGAGGTAGGACAAGGACGGATGGCGCTGCCAATAGACGATCAGGCTTTTTAGGAGATCGGGACGGCGCAGGAAGGGGGAATCCATGGGCGTGGCGCCGCCGACGACGATGTGATTGCCGCCGCCGGTGCCGACATGACGGCCGTCGATCATGAATTTTTCCGTGCCGAGCCGCGACAGCCGCGCCTGTTCGTAGAGCGTGCGGGTGATGTTGGCGAGGTCGTCCCAATTGTCGGCGGGATGGACATTGACCTCGATCACGCCGGGATCGGGCGCGACGCGGATGACATTGAGGCGCCAGTCGAGCGGCGGCGGATAGCCTTCGATATGGACCGGCATGGCGAGATCGGAGGCGGAGACCTCGACGGCGGCGAGCAGTTCGAGATAGTCCTCGAGCTTGGCGACCGGCGGCATGAAAACGTGCAGGCGGCCGTCGCGCGGCTCGACCGAGATGGCGGTGCGCACCTCGGCGGTGTCGTCGAGGACTTGCTCGGTCTGATCCTGCCGGCCGGTCTGATGGTCTTCGCGCTGGTATTTTTGCGCCATTTCCGCGGCCTGGAGCAGCGGGGGGCGCGGTTCCGTCGGGTCCTGATCGACGATGAACGGATAGGAGCTCTGCGGAACAAAGGGCAGCGACGACAGAGGCAGGCGGAAGCCGACCGGCGAATCCCCGGGCTTGAGATAGAGGGCGCCGCGGCGCAAGGGCCATTTCTGGCTGATCCAGCTTCCTTTGCGCGCTTCGGCGTTCCAGCGCTGCACGGGCAGGACATAGCCGGTGGGCGTATCCAGGCCCTTGCCGAACACGCGGGCGAATCGGGCGCGCTCCTCCGGTTCGGCAAGTTTGGAATCTCCCGGCGTCACATTGATCGGCAGTTCCGCCTCCTTGAGGATCCATTCCGCCGGGTCCTCAAAGGCGGGAACGATGTAATCGTCGGCGATCCCCAGTTTCCCGGCGATCGTCTCGCACAAGGCTTTGGCCTGGTCGGGCGTCACCGAAGCCGACGCGTTTTCGCGCGCGATGAGATTGGCGTCGCGCCAGATCGGCTCGCCGTCCTTGCGCCAGTAAATCGAGAAGGTCCAGCGCGGCAGGCTTTCGCCGGGATACCATTTGCCCTGGCCGTAATGGAGAAAGCCGGCGGGCGCGAAGGAATCGCGCAGACGGCGGGTGAGATCGTCGGCGATGGCGCGCTTGGTGGGGCCGACCGCTTCCGTGTTCCACTCCGCCGCCTCGTAATCGTCGATGGAGACGAAGGTCGGCTCGCCGCCCATGGTCAGGCGCACGTCCTGCCGCTGGAGATCGGCGTCCACCTTGCGGCCCAGAGCGTCGAGCGCCTGCCAGGCCTCGTCCGAGAAAGGCGCGGTCACGCGCGGCTTTTCGTCGAGCCTTTCCACATGCATGTCGAACGCGAATTCGACCTGCGCCGGTTCGACCAGGCCTTCGATCGGCGCGGCCGAGGAATAATGCGGCGTGGCGGCGAGCGGCAGATGGCCCTCGCCGGCGAAAAGGCCGGAGGTCGGATCAAGGCCGACCCAGCCGGCGCCGGGAATATAGACTTCCGCCCAGGCGTGCAGATCGGTGAAATCGTGGTCGGTTCCCGACGGCCCGTCGAGCGACGGCAAATCCGGCTTGAGCTGGATGAGATAGCCGGAGACGAAACGCGCCGCGAGGCCGAGATGACGGAGCATCTGCACCAGCAGCCAGCCGGTGTCGCGGCACGACCCTGAGCCGATCCTCAGCGTCTCCTCGGTCGTCTGCACGCCCGGCTCCATGCGCACGACATATTTGATTTTTTGCTGCAGGTCGTGGTTGAGGGCGACGAGAAAATCGACCGTCCCCATTTCCTCTTTAGGCAGGGTTTCGAGATGGGCCTTCAGCAAGGGCCCCGCCGGTTCGGCGCCGACATAGGCCGCGATGTCCTTGTCAAGCGAGTCGGCGTATTGAAACGGAAATTTCTGGGCGTATTCCTCGATGAAGAAATCGAACGGATTATAAACCGCCATTTCGGCGATCAGATCGACGGTGATGGAAAATTCTTCCGTTTTTTCCGGAAAGACGAGTCGGGCGAGATAATTGCCGTGCGGGTCCTGCTGCCAGTTGATGAAATGATTGGCAGGCTCGATTTTCAGCGAATAGGCCGTGACAGGCGTGCGGCAATGCGGCGCCGGCCGCAGCCGGACGATCTGGGGCCCGAGCGACACCAGGCGGTCGTAACTGTAGCGGGTCGAATGATGGAGCTTGGCAAGGATGGCCATGACTGACGTCGCCTGTCGTAATCAACGGTCTCTGATTTATGCCCGCGAAAGCGGCAGAGAGTCATGTCCGAAAATCTGGCTTTTCGTTTCCGAAAGAGGCGTTCTGCCTTAAAAACAGGCGATTTATCCGAAGGTTGGCGGCGCGTCCTCCGAAGTGACCGGGATGACGTCGACGGCCACGTCCACGTCCTGGCCGCCGGAGGACAGGATCACGCCGTCGATCGGCGAGACATCGGCATAATCGCGGCCCTCGGCGAGCACGATGTGGTCGTCGCCGACCAGCATTTTATTGGTCGGATCGAGGCCGACCCAGCCGTCGTTCGGCCCGCACCAGACCGCCACCCAGGCGTGGGTGGCGTCGGCGCCTTCCAGCCTTTCCTTGCCCGCCGGCGGCACGGTGCGCAAATAGCCGCTGACATAGCGCGCCGGCAGGCCGAGGCCGCGCAGCCCGGCGATCATGATATGGGCGAAGTCCTGGCAGACGCCGCGCCTTTTTGCGAAAGCCTCGCCGAGCGGCGTCGAGACCAGGGTCGCCTTGGGATCGTAATCGAAATCGTTCCAGATCCGCTCCATCAGATCGACGGCGCCGTCGAGCGCCTGCCGATTCGGCGCAAAGCTCTTGCGCGCATAGTCGACCACGGGCTCGTCGAGGGTGACGACACGGCTGGCGTAAATGAAATGGGCCGGCGACTCGCGGCTGAGGTCGGCGACGGAAAAGGCCTGCTGGCGCACGTCTTCCCAGACCGGCGTGGCGGCGGGCGCGACCGGCCGCGCCACGGCGATCCGCGCCTTGGCCATCACCGTCAGTTCGCGATGCTCCGCCTCGATGCGGACGATCTCGAAACTATTGCCGAAAAAGCAGTTGCGCCTGATGCGCCGGGCCGGCGGCGGATCGATTTCGAGCTGGACGTCGAGGACGCGCTGGCCGGGCCGGCTGGTCGGACGCAGCCGCAGGGCGCAGAGCGAATAACCGACCGGCGCCTCGTAACTGTAATTGGTGACGTGGCGGATATCGTAGATCACGCGAGTCCCACTTGTTTTTCGGCGCGCGCCACATTCGCGCCCTGCAGGAAATAGCGCGCGCTTATGGCGTCGGCGAGGCTCATCAGGCGGCGCTCGACCGAAAGGACGAATTCGGTGGTGACGGCGGAGGCCACCTGGGTGGCGAGGTCGGCGTTGACCTCGATGGCGATGCGGTTCGGCGCCTCCATCATGCCGTCGAATTTCAGCAGCGGCAAAGTCGCCATATGCTCGACCAGCCTCTCGGTCTGGAAGGCGACCGAACGGGGATTGTACGGGTCGAGCAGGGCCATGTCGCGCACCGGATAGGGCGCGACGCCGACAAGATAGCGCGAGCGATAGGTGATCTGGCTGTCGATGAGATCGAGCAGGACGTCGAAATCGGTCGCCCGCGCCCGCTCCATGCCGAAATAGCGGATGATGCGGCAGGTGTTGACGCCGCGCTCCAGACGCCGGCCTATTTCGAGAAAACGCCAGCCGGCGACGCGATTCATGTTCTCCTGAGCGAGTCCGGAAATGCTGGCGATGGCCTGCAGCGCCAGATCGGCGTGCTCGAGAATTTCCGGCTCATCGAGCGGCCTGCGGCCGTTCTCCAGCGCCTCGGACAATTCGACGATAATCCGCCAGGTGTCGCCGGAAAGACGTTCGCGAATGGTCGAGGCGGCGCCTTTCGAGGCCCGCGCCAGCGACACGGCCGAGCCGAACTCGTCGACATTGAACAGGGTCGCGTTGAGAAAGGCCTGCGGCGTCAGCGGCGTCGGCGGCTTCGCCGGGGCCGCCCCCCATTCGGTCAGCAATTTGCGCAGGCGCTGAATGGTTTGCGCGCCTTCGTTCGACATGTCCTCGTTTTCGGCGACGCGGCGCCCCAAAGCGCGGATCAGCCGCAAGGTCGCCTCCGCCCGCTCCAGATACCGGCCGAGCCAGAACAGATTGTCGGCGGCGCGGCTCGGCAGATTTCCCAGGATGCGGCGGATGGCGACTGAATCGCCCGCCGGCAGGAGGCTGGTCATCTCCACCGGCCGGCTGGCGGAAATCCACACATCGGAGGTCTGCACCCCCTCCCCCATCGCGACGGCGCGCGAATCGACCCGATCCGAAATGCGGCAGAAGCCGCCCGGCATGACCTGATATTTGCCGTCCGGCCCCAAGGCGGCGAAGACGCGCAGGACGAAGGGGCGCGGCTCGAGCCGGTTCTCCACCCAGACCGGCGTGGTGGAGAGGCGCACCTGCTCCTGGCCGACGAAATCGGCGCCGCGTTCGCGGATCGCCGCGGCGAGCCGCGCCCGCTCGCCGTCCGACAATTCGCCCGCAACCACCGAATGAGCGAGCGAGCGCCGCGCCGTCGCCGGCCCGAAGGCCGGCGCAATCGCCATATCCTGAAGCCGCTCCAGCACATGCTCGCGTTCGCGCTCCTGGCCGCACCACCAGGTGGCGATGGTCGGCAGGATCAGCTTCTCGCCGAGCACGCGGCCGGCGAGGCTCGACAGGAAACCCAGCAAAGCCGGGGTTTCGGCGACGCCGGAGCCGAGCGCGTTGGCCACCGCCACATTGCCCTTCCTTATCGTCTCGACCAGGCCAGGCACGCCAAGTTGCGAGCCGCTTTTCAACTCCAAAGGATCGGCGAAATCGGCGTCGATGCGTCGCCAGATCACATCGGCGCGCTTGAGGCCGGCGATGGTGCGCACATGGGCCATGCCCTCGCGGGCGATCAAATCGGCGCCTTCGACGAGAACGAAGCCGAGATAGCGGGCGAGATAGGCCTGTTCGTAATAGGTTTGGCTGTACGGGCCGGGCGTCTGCAGGCAGATGCGCGGCTCGGCGCGGCTGCCGAGCGCGGCGAGGCCGGCGCGAAAGGCCTGGAAGAAAGGGGCGAGACGCCGCACGTTCATGTCGCGGTAGATCGACTGGAAGGCGCGCGACAGATTGAGCCGGTTCTCCAGGGCGTAGCCGAGGCCGGAAGGCGCCTGGGAGCGATCGTTCAACACCCACCAGCGCCCGTCCGGGCCGCGGCCGAGATCGGCGGCGTAGAGATTGAGATAGCGGCCGCCGCGCGGCCTGACCCCCACCATGGGATGGAGAAAGTCGGCGCTGCCGGTGACCGCCGCGGCGGGCAGAAGGCCGCCGCTGACGAGTTCGCCCCTGCCATAGAGATCGGCGAGCAGATGATCGAACACTTCGGCGCGCTGGACGACGCCCGCCTCGATCACCGCCCAATCCTGCTCCGAGATCAGCAGCGGCATATGGCTCAGTGGCCAGGGCCGGTCGACGCTTTCGCCATAGGCGCGATAGGAGACGCCCTGTTCGCGGATATTGCGCTCGATGGCGTCGAAACGGCGGGCGATGTCGTCGGCGCCGAGCCCGGCCATTTTGTCGAAAAATTCCAGCCAATGGCCGCGCGGTCGCCCGTCGGCGGCGATGAATTCGTCGGGCGCGCCTTCGAGCGGCCGATAGGCTGCGGTCATCTCCACCAGGCGCCTCGCTTTGGCGCTTGACGCTTGTCCCGGCGCCGAACCCAGCATCGTTCCCCCTAGAGCATATTCCCGCAAAGTCGATCGCCCACTCGGGCCAGAATATGCGTCATAACAACGAGATGATTAAGCGGATTCGGCTCCGAATTCGCCGAACGCGCCACCCCCGCGCCCAGGAACGCGCGCATGAACACACAATCGCCAAGATTAACCACTGCGGCGCAATAGCCAAGAGCCTTTTCCAGGCGGGTGGCGCCTTTGCACAGGCGCAAGACCGCGCAATCCGCCTATTTTTTGGGCGGCCGGATGGTTGCGACGAAAGAAGGATCGGTGTCGAGCCAGGCGCCGCCGATCAGTTCGACGCAATAGGGAATGGCGGGAAAGACCGCCTTGAGGCAGAGGTCGATCGAGCGCGGGCTGCCGGGCAGGTTGACGATCAGGCATGGGCCGCGATGGGCCGCCGTCTGCCGCGACAGAATGGCGGTCGGCGTCTGCTCCAGGCTTTTGGCCCGCATCAACTCGCCGAAGCCGGGAAGCTCCCGGCTTGCCGCGGCGAGCGTCGCCTCGGGCGTGAGATCGCGCGGGGCCGGACCGGTGCCGCCGGTGGTGAGCACCAGGCAGCAGCCGCTATTGTCGGCCATATCGATCAAGGCGTTGCGCACATTGTCGAAACCGTCGGGAATCACCCTTTTGTCGAGGACAAAGGGGACGGTTAGCGCCTTTTGCAGCCAGGCCTCGATGGCGGGGCCGGAAACGTCCTGGTAAAGGCCGGCGCTGGCGCGGTCGGAAATGGTGAGAACGCCAATCCTGGCGGGAGACGCGGACACGGATCCTATTCCTCCAAAGGCTGGCGCGGCGGCCCCATCAGCGCCGGCTGGAAGAAAATGGCGGCGCAGAGCGTGGTCGCCAGCGACAGGACGAGAAGCTCGCCCATGCTCGACGTGCCGGGATGGTGGGACATCCAGAGACTCCCGAAAGCGGTCGCCGTGGTCATGGCGGAAAAGAAGATCGCCCGCGTCAGGCCGGTTTGCAGGAGAAGCGAGGAGCCGGCCCGCCAGGCCATGACATAATAGATCTTGAAAGCGACGCCGAGTCCGAGCAGCAAGGGCAAAGCGATGATATTGGCGAAATTCAGCTTCAGGCCGATCAGCGCGCAGATTTCCAGGGTGTAGACGCCGGCAAGCAGCAGCGGCGCAAGGGTCAGGAAGACATCGTCGACGCGCCGCAAGGCGA
Organism: uncultured Rhodoblastus sp.; assembly: GCA_964425315.1. Taxonomy (GTDB): domain Bacteria; phylum Pseudomonadota; class Alphaproteobacteria; order Rhizobiales; family Beijerinckiaceae; genus Rhodoblastus. Next base: position 19,404 of record CAYRNB010000019.1, on the reverse strand, counting down.
GATAAAGCAGCAGCGAAATGGAGGCGAAGGCCAGCGCGCCGGCCTCCATGAAGGCGCCCTTCACCGTGTCGCCGGACCGGATGATCGAGACCGGCCCGCCGGTTGCCTGCGGCGCGACGCTTTGCACCGCCGAGACGAAGCGGCGCAGATTGTCGTTGTTGTTCTTGTCGCCGCTCGGCGCGACTTCGACCCGCACCCTTCCGTCCGCCGTCCGCCAGTCCCGTTTCAGAAATTCGGGCAGGCCCTCCAATGTCACCGGACGAGCCTGGAGCGCCGTGCGCGCGTCGTCCAGAAGCGCGCCCATCGGCGCGATCAGCAGCGCGCGCGCCTCCCGGCGAAATTTCGCGGGCGCCTCCGCCAGCTTGTCGAGCGCCGACCCAAGATGCGCCAGAGATGCGAGAGACGGCTTGCCCGCGGCCGCCTTTTGCAGCGCCGCCCCGGCCTCGGCCAGGGCTTTGGCGTTCTGCGCGTCGGTCGGCGGTTTGGGCGGATCGACCGGCGTCAAGCTAGGCGTCAGCAGATCGCGCGCGTCGCTGATGGCGGCAAGTTTGGGCGCCTGGTCGTCCGGCACGAAATCCGACAGGGTGGTCACGCCTTCGACCTCCGGCAAGGCCTTCAATTTACCCGCCAGAGCGTCGGCCGCCGCGAGCGACGGCGAAAGAATCTCGATCGTGTTCATCGAACTGTGCGGGTCGTTCATCAGGTCGAGCAGCGTCGCGACCGATTCCGCCTTGGGGTTGCGCAGATTGAGCGGATTGAAATCGAAGCGGACTTTGGCGAGGAGCGGCGCGCCGGCGATCGCCAGGCCGATCGCCGCGACGACAATGGCGCGGCGATGGCGCGTCTGGAACGCGTCGATGGGAGCGAGAAAGGCGTATCCGACAGGCGCGGGCTCGGGCGGCGGCTTCAGCAGGGCGAGCAGGGCCGGCAGGAAGGTGATGCTCGATAAAAAGGCCAGGATCATGCCTGTCCCGGCGATCAGTCCGAGCTCAGACACGCCGCGGAAATCCGTGGGCATGAAGGCGAAAAAGCCGGCCGCCGTCGACGCCGCGGCTAGCGCCAGGGGCAGGCTGGCGCGGGCGCCCGCCTCCTCAATGGCGAGATCGAGATTGTCGCCGCGAAAACGCTCCTCGCGATAACGCACCGTGAATTGGATGCCGAAATCGACGCCGATGCCGACGAAAAGAATGGCGAAAGCGACCGAAATCGGATTGAGCGCGCCGGTCATGGCCAAGCCGGCGGCGGCGGTCAAAGACAGTCCGACCAAAGTGTTGAGCGCCACTGCAAAGATGAGCCTGCGCCAGCGCAAGGCCCGCCACAGGATGAACAGCACCGCCAGGACCATCAGCGTATTGTTGAGCGCCGCGCCCTGGGTCAGGGTGGAGAATTCCTCGTCCTGCAAGGCGACGTCGCCGGTCAGGCGCAGCCGGTAGCCGTTTGCCGGCGTCAGTCCGATTCTCCGCGCCGTCGCGCGCAAAACCTTTGTGGCTTTCGCGCCCGGTTCAAGATCGGCGTAATCGAGCACGGGCTTGATTTCGACGAAACGCCTCTTGTCGTCCGGTTTCGCCGGCGCGCCGGAAAAGAGCGCGCTCCACGAGAAATCGCTTTTTTCGCCGGCGCTGGTCTTTTCGATGGCTTTGGCGAGCTTTTCCAACGGCTTCCCGTTTTTGGCGGCCTCCTCGCCGCCTTTCGCCATCAGCGCCAGCGCGCCCGCCAGGCCGCGCAGGGAGGGGTCGCGGGCGAGAGAACCGAGAAAGGGCTGAGCGTCGATGAGGTCGTTCATCTTGCTCCGGACTTCCTTCGTCGGCAGGAAAAGCAGCCCTTCGCGGCGGAAGAATTCGCTCGCCTCGAGGCTGCGCGCGCTGCGAAAGAATTTCTTCTGCGCCGTCAGCGCCTTGACGAGGCGCCGCGCCGCCTGATTGGCCAGATCCGGCGAAGGCGCGTCGAGCACGGCGAGGATCAGGTCGGTGCGCTGGGGGAAGGCCTTGTTGAGGGCGATTTCGCGTTGGCGCCAGGGCAGATTGGGGCTGATCAGTTGGCTGAGATCGGTCGAAATGGCGAAATGTTTCGCCGTATAGACGCCCGCCGCCAAAGCCAAGGCCAAGCCCGCCGCCAGGACGACGCGCTTCTTCGCCGCGCAAAAAGCGACAATGCGGGCGATGACGCCGATTTCCTCGGTCGGGGGATGGAATTGCGGCGAAACGGACTTCAGCATGGCCTTTCCGGTCGGGCGCCGTCCGCGACTCGGCTGAATCGCAAACGGCTCGGGTTGCTTTTGATTTTGCGGCGATTTCGCGAAAAACCGGCTTCCACTTTTTGGCGCGCCGCGCCAGACGGGGCGGAAAATGCTTCATTTTTCTCCGAAAAGAAACCTTGGCCGTCCCTTTTTCGTTAAACACCCTTGAAACCTCGGCCACATTTTTGCTTGCCCGAGCAGGCAATATCGGCCATTGCTCCGCCGAAAATCGAACGATACCGACGCCGGAAAGCCGGCCAGAAGAGGAACGGCAATGGGAATTCCCGTTATCGAGGGGGCGCGGATCGGCGCCTATATCCTCAAACAGCACTTGCTCGGGCGCAAACGTTATCCCTTGGTTCTGATGCTCGAACCTTTGTTTCGCTGCAATCTCGCCTGCGCCGGCTGCGGCAAGATCGACTACCCCGAAAAAATCCTCAATCAGCGCCTGTCTTACGACGATTGCATGAGCTCGATCGACGAATGCGGCGCGCCCGTGGTGGTGATCGCCGGCGGCGAGCCGCTGCTGCACAAGGAAATGGGCAGGATCGTGCGCGGCGCGCTCGATCGCGGCAAATATGTCACGCTCTGCACCAATGCGCTGCTGCTGGAAAAGCGCATGGGCGATTTCACCCCCAGTTCGGCCTTCAACTTCTCCGTCCATCTCGACGGCGACCGCGAAATGCACGACCATTCGGTGTGTCAGAACGGCGTTTACGACCGCGCCGTGGCGGCGATCAAGAAGGCGCGCGCGAAAGGCTTCCGCGTCACCATCAACTGCACCCTGTTCAACGACGCCGATCCGCAGCGCGTCGCCGGCTTCCTCGATTCATTGAAGGAAATGGGCGTGGACAGCGCCACGGTTTCGCCCGGCTACGCCTATGAGCGCGCCCCCGACCAGGAGCATTTCCTCTCCCGCGCCAAGACCAAGGAATTGTTCCGCGCCATTTTCCGCCTGGGCAATCGCGGAAAAAAATGGAAGTTCTTCCAGTCTTCGCTCTTCCTCGATTTCCTCGCCGGCAACCAGACCTATCATTGCACCCCTTGGGGCAATCCCCTGCGCACCGTTTTCGGCTGGCAGCGCCCCTGCTATCTGCTCAACGAAGGCTATGCGAAAACCTTCAAGGAGCTGATGGAGGAGACCGACTGGGACGCTTTTGGCGTCGGCAATTACGAGAAATGCGCCAATTGCATGGTCCATTCCGGCTTCGAGCCGACCGCCGTGGCCCACGCGGTGAAAAATCCCCTGGCGGCGATGAAGGTCGCGCTCTTCGGGGTGGAGACGGAAAAGCCGATGGCGCCGGACATTCCGCTCGACAAGCAGCGCCCGGCCGAATTCACCTATTCGGCCCATGTCGAGGAAAAGCTAAGCGAAATCCTCGAAACCGAAAAAGGCGCCGAGCAGGCGACGGCTGCCGAGTAAAGCGGCAAGCCCCGCCCTCGCGTCGAAGGCGGTCTGGATCAAGTCCGGCAATTGTGACGGGCTGCGCGCCAGGGCGGCGATCACCGCCTTCACATTGGTCGCGCCATCGGGCTTGATGCCGACCAGCGCCGCCGGCGGCAGCGCGCGATGCTGCGGGTCGGCGATGGCGCGCAAGGCGGCGAAAGGCAGGCTCTGCGCGCGGGCGAAACGCGCCGCGCAATGCGATTCCATATCCACCGCCAGAGCATCGTGCGTCCAGTGCAAATGGCGCTTGTGAGCGGGCGTCTCGACAGGCGCGTCCCAACCCACCAGAGCGCCTTTGTGGGCGTGCGGCAGGCGGCGGGAGAGATTCGACACCCACTCGCCATGGCAATCGAAAGCGTCCGACCCGATGTGAACCCTGTGCGGCACGACGATGTCGCCGGGGCGCAAATGCGCCGCCAGGCCGCCGGCGACGCCGAAACTAAAAATGCCCTGGAGCGGGCGCCCCTGGGCATGGCAGCGGTTCATCGCCAGCTTGAGGCCGGCTTCCACCTGGGCCGCCGAGCCGCCGCCGACAATGGTGAGGTCCTCGCCGACGTCGGCGATTCGGCCTTCCGCTTTCATGCCGACGACAATGGCGATGCGCGGGCCCTGGGCGCGGCCCGCCCGCTTGCGCTTCGCCACGGCGCGGCGCGGCGCCAAAAAGCTTTGATGCGATGTGGCGGACGTAAATTCTAGAGTCATGCGCGTGCAACTTCGCTTGAACGTCCGCCCGGGCGATCCCCGCCCCGGCATCACAATTATGGCAAATGAATGCATAAACCATGCCGTTAACGAGTCAACTCGATAAAGGGAATACGAGGCGCCACCCGCGAGAAATCAACGCATTTTTTTTGTCGGCTCGCGTTTCAGCCCGAGCAGACGCGCGCGGCCTTTAATCCCGAGCGCGCCGCCCCTTCGATCGTCGCCGGCAGACCGGTCTGGGTCCAGTCGCCAGCGAGATAAAGATTGCGCCATTGAGTCCCTGTCCCCGGCCGCAGGACGTCCTGCTCCGGCGTGGCGGCGAAAGTGGCCCGCTTTTCCTTGATGATCTGCCAGGCGGGCAAGGCCGCATCGATTCCGGCGACCGCCTTGACTTCGGACCAGATCGTTTCCGCCAAGTCCTCGCGCGAGGTCGCGAGATATCGCTCCGCCGCGGAAATCGTCACCGACAGCCGGTCGGAAAAACCGAAAACCCATTCGCTGGCTCCGCCGATCACCCCGGTCAACAGCGGCAGGTTTTTCGGCGCGGGGTGAGCGAAATGGGCGTTGACGATGGCGCGGAATTGATCGGGCGCCCGCAATCCGGGCAGGAGCGCCGCGGCATTGGGCGCCGCGACCGCAAGGATCACTTTGTCGCCGGGCGCAAGAGCGATTCTCTCCTCGCCGAATTCGAGCGCCGCGGCGTGGTCCCCGGCGAATTCGATCGCGCGCAATTTGGCGCCGAAGCGAATCTCCACGCCTCTCGCCCGCAAAAAGTCGAGCGCCGGATCGACGAAGGCCGCGCTCAAACCGTCGATCGCGACCAAGGGCCGGCAGGCCGCCCCGCCGCGGGCGAAAGTCTCGCGCACAATTGACGCAGCGAGATAGGCGGAGGCCTCTTCCGGCGCTGTGTTCAGCGCCGAGACGAAAATCGGATCCCACAAGCGCCGCGCCATGGCGCCGGAACCGAGAAAGGGCCGCAGTTTCTGGTCGGGCCTGGCGAAAAGCATTTTCGCCAAAGCGAGATAATCCCCCGCCGCAGTTTGCGGCAGGCGGCGGTCGGCCTTGAAAATCCACCATGGGATTCGGCCCTCGTTCATCCGCAGCCGCCAACGGCTTCCATCGGCAAGGTCGCAAAAATCGAAAGCCGCTTCCGCCGGCCCGGCGAGTTTCTTGTCGCCGCCGATTTTTCTCGCAAAGGAAAGAGCGGCGTGATTGCCCGACAAGAGCAGATGATTGCCATTGTCGATCGTCATATTGAGGGTGGAGTCGAAATAGGAGCGGCAGCGCCCGCCCGCCTGCGGCGCCGCCTCATAGAGCGCAATATCGAATCGGCCGCAAAGCTCGACTGCCGCCGCCAGGCCCGCTATCCCTGCGCCGACGACATGAACGCGCGCCATATCACAAGAACCCGTAGGAAAGCACGGCGCCGAGCAGAACCAGTTTCGGCGTCTTGATCTTTCCGCGCGGCGCGGCGAAGCCGCGGGCGGCGAGCCGCCGCCAGATAGCGCGATAGGCGATCGCCATGATTTTCGGCGCGCGAATTTTTTCGCGCGTCTCGGCGGCCATGATTGCGTCGGCGGCGTCGAAATGGTCCTTCGCCTTTTGCAGCAGCGGCAGGCAGACGGCGTCGAGATTTTCGAGCGCGACGACCTTTTCCGGCGTGGGATTTTTGATGCCGGCGGCGGCCAAATTTTCGCGCGGCAGATAGAGCCGGCCAATCTCCGCGTCCTCGTCGATGTCGCGCAGGATATTGGTGAGCTGCAAGGCGCGGCCGAGATGATAGGCGAGCGCCACGCCCTTTTCCTCCGGCAAGCCGAAGACGCGCACGGAGAGCCGCCCGACGGCGCTGGCGACGCGGTCGCAATAAAGATCGAGCGTGGCGGCGTCGGGCGCGACGATATCCTCGTCCACGTCCATCTGCATGCCGTCGATAATGGCGTGGAAATCCTCGCGCAGAAAACCGAAGCGGCGCAACGGCTCGACGAGGCCGGTGGCGAGGCCCGGATCGCCGCCCGAATAAAGCGCGTCAATGTCCCGGCGCCAATGATCGAGGCCGGCGATCTTTTCTTTCTTTTCGCCGCCCTCGTCGGCAATGTCGTCCACGGCGCGGCAGAAGGAATAGATTTCGAACATGGCGTCGCGCTTTTCACGCGGTAGGATCGCCATGGCGCGATAAAAGGAGCTTTTGCGCGCGCGCTGGCGCGCGATTTCCGCCTGTTCGGCCATGGTCGCGGTCATTCGCCGCTCCGCCGAAAAACGTGGTTCGCCGCGCCGCCCAAAGCCGCGGCGAGCGCGCCGAAAATCATCTGCGCCTTGCTGAGCTTCACGCATTCGCTCAAAGGATCGCGCGCGATCAGAAGCGCGACGATTTTGCGCGCATGGCGCAGGATGACGGCGATCTCCAGGCTCAGGCGAAAATCGTTTATGTCGCCGGGAAGGCTCGCGCCCTCCTCCAAGAGATCGCGGTTTTTCTCCGCCAGTTTTTTCAGGCAGGCGCGCAAGGCGGGCGACGATTTCGGCGCGCCGAGTTCCTCCACCCTCGCGCCGGCTTCGGCGAGCGCGTCGAGCGGCACATAGACGCGGTCGAGCGCGCGAAAATCTTTCACGCAGTCCTGGAGGTGATTGTTGATCTGGAGGGCGGCGCAAATGGCGTCGGAGGCGGGCCAGAGGTCGCGACTCTCGCCATGGACGTCAAGAAGAAAGCGCCCGACCGGCATGGCGGAGAGGCGGCAATAATCGATCAGTTCGTCCCAATCGGCGTAACGGTTCTTGTCCACGTCGCGGCGGAAGGCGTCGAGGAGGTCGCGCGCGTGGCGATCGGTCAGGCCGCGCTCGGAGAGTTTTTCGCGGAGAGTCACGCCGCATGGTTCGGCGTCGCTGGCGCCGATCAGGCTCTGGTCCAACTGGTCGAGCAGAGCGTGCTTCTTTTCCGGCGGCAAATTCGGATGATCGGCGACATCGTCGCCGGCGCGCACGAAATCGTAAAAGGCGAGAATGACCGGACGCAAAGGCGCGGCGATGAGCAGCGAGGCGACAGGAAAATTCTCGTCGCCGCCGCCTTTGCCGGAGCGAAAGCTCGCCGCCGTCACCGGCGCGGGATTTGCGGGCGTGATGGCGGCGCTCATGGTCGTTCCGGTCCCGGTCCTTCTCTTTTCTGCGCCTGGGCGCGGCCCTTCCACATGCCGCCGCGCCCTCGCGCAAACGCCCAAGCGGAGTCGAGCGTATAACCCATATAAAGCGCGGCGATAAGCGGCAAGGCCGGGGCGCGGGCCGGCGAAAGCCGGTAAAAAATCTGAATTGGTAAAAAACTGAGGCTCATCAAGGCGAAAGCCGCCAGACCGAGCCAACGCGCCGGGCCGGAGGCGAAAAAGAGCAGTAGAACCGGCGCGATATAGGTCAGAACCATGCCGACGAGCGCGCCGACAAGCGCCAGCGGCGAATAATTCAGTTGCGCATAGGCCGAGCGCGCCACCATTTTCCTGATGTCGTCGAAATGCGGATAGGGCCGCAGGCTCACCACCCGCCGCGTGAGGCCGAGCCAGATCGGCCCCTGCTTTTTCATCCTTGCGCCGAGGGCGCAATCGTCGATGAGCGCCGAGGCGATGGATTCGATCCCGCCGGCCTTTTGCAGCAATTCGGACTCCGCCAACATGCAGCCGCCCGCCGCGGCCGCGATTTTCTTATCGGGATCGGAGACCCAGCGGAACGGATAGAGCATCTGGAAGAAATAGACGAAGGCGGGAACGAGCCATTTTTCCGCGACGCTCTCACAACGCAGAAGCGCCATCAGCGAAACCAGGGCATAGCGGCCGGCTTCTGCGCGGCAGACCAGCGCCCGCAGATTTTCCGGCGCATGGGAAATATCGGCGTCGGTGAGAAGAAAATATTTGGGCGCGAAATTTTCGCGCGCGTAAGCGATCCCTTGCGCGACCGCCCAGAGCTTTCCGGCCCAGCCCTTCGGCAAAGGCGCGCCGGCGAGCACGGTCAAGCCTTCGGGACGGGCGGAAGCGGCTGCGCAACTTTTCGCGATCTCGCCCGTGCCGTCGCCGCTGTGATCATCGACCAGAACAATTCGGAAATCGCCCGGATAATCCTGCGCCAGCAGCGAGCCGAGGCTCGAGGCGATGACCTCCGCCTCGTCGCGCGCCGGAACCACGGCGACGACGGACGGCCACGAACGCGGCGGCGGCGGAAAGAAATCGTCGCGGTCGCGGCACAGCCAGAAGCCGCCGCGCGCAAAAACCAGAACCAGCCAGACGCCGAGAACGACCAGGCCGAGCAGGATCACGCGATCATGCCCTTTTGCCGGAACCATTCCACCGCATCGGCGAGCGCCTGGCCGTAGGGCCGCGCGGAAAAGCCCAATTCCCGCTCGGCCTTGGCGGAGGAGAAATACATGCGGTATTTCGCCATGCGTAAAGCGTCGAGCGTGACGAAAGGCTCCTTTTTCGTCACGCGCGCCACCGTCTCGGCGGCGAAGGCGAGCGGAAAGAGCGGCGCGCGGGGAATTTTCGTCACGGGCGGCCGGCGGCCAACGAGTTCGGCGATTTCCGCCAGCATGGCGCCGAGCGGCGCGTCCTGGCCGCCGAGAATATAGCGCTCGCCGACGCGGCCCTTTTCCATCGCCGCGATATGGCCGGCGGCGACGTCCTCGACATGGACGAGATTGAGGCCGGTATCGACATAGGCCGGCATTTTGCCGCTCGCCGCTTCGACGATCACGCGCCCCGTCGGCGTTGGCTTGATGTCGCGCGGCCCGATCGGCGTGGAGGGATTGACGATCACCGCCGGCAGGCCCTGTTCCGCCGCCATTTTCTCGACCAGCCTTTCCGCGATGGTCTTGCTCTTCTTATAGGCGCCGATCGCCTGCTGCGGCGCGGCGGGCGAATTTTCGTCAACCGGCCGCCCCTCCCCGTTAAGCTTCAGCGTCGCCACGGAAGAGGTATAGACGATGCGGCTCACATCGGCGCGCAGCGCCGCCGTCATGATATTGGCGACGCCGAGCCGATTGGCTTCGACGATCTCGTTCGGATCGGGCGCCCACAGGCGATAGTCGGCGGCGACGTGATAGAGCTTTTCCACCCCGCGCAGAGCCGGACCCAAGGATTCGGCGTCGCGCAAATCGCCAATGACGATTTCCGCGTCCAGCCCTTCGACATTGCCGCGCGGCGAGCTTTTCCGCGCCAGGAGAACCACGCGCTCGCCGCGCGCGATCAGGGCGCGCGCCACCGCCGCGCCGACAAAGCCTGTCGCGCCGGTGACGAGAATCTTGCCGCTCGATTTCATGGCCGGTCCCGCACCCCCTTTTCGCGGTGTTCCTACCACGCCTTGGCGCCGGCCAGAACGCCTTTTCGCGGCGCCGGCGCGCGGCGGCGAATTTTTCGGAGAAAAAAGAATATTTTTCTCTTTTTTGGCGGTATAATTCGCCATGTGCAGATTCTTTATGCTATTTCACGCCGAAAATACGCAATAATTTTCTCTTTTAGCGCATTGTAACGTGTGCCGGTCCAATTTATCCTCAGGCCATGGTCGCGGAATGCGCGGCTCTTGCGAGGAATTTTTCATGGCCGCCATCAAGCGACCTCCCCTCCCGGTGATTCTGGTCGCCAACGATCTGCTCGAAGGCGATGTGGTCTTTGCGACCGCAAGCGGCTGGACGCGCGATCCGCGCGAGGCGCTGGTCGCCCATGACGAGGCGCAGGCGCAAGGCCTGGAGCGTTTCGGCGCCACGGAATTTCTGCGCGCCAAAGTCGTCGATCCCTATCTGGTCGATGTCGAATTGAAGGGTGGCGCGCCGACGCCGCGCCATTACCGCGAGGTTCTGCGCACGCTTGGGCCCAGCAACCGCCGCGACCTCGGCAAGCAAGCCGATTTTCAAATCTAGCGCCGCCGCCGGCGAAGGAAGGACCTATGTACCTCTATGACGAATTCGACGAGCGGCTGGTGCGCGAGCGGGTGGCGCAATTCGCCAGCCAGATCGAGCGCCGCGTCGACGGCTCGCTGACCGAGGACGAGTTCCGGCCGCTGCGCCTGAAGAACGGCCTCTATCTGCAACTGCACGCCTATATGCTGCGCATCGCCATTCCCTATGGAACGCTGCAGTCGCGCAAATTGCGCCAGCTCGCGCATATCGCCGATGTTTACGACCGCGGCTACGGCCATTTCACCACGCGTCAGAATCTGCAGTTCAACTGGCCGAAGCTGAAGGACGTTCCCGCCATTCTCCATAAGCTCGCCGACGTTGAGATGCATTGCATCCAGACGTCGGGCAATTGCATCCGCAATGTCACCGCCGACCATTACGCCGGCGTCGCCCATGACGAGGTCGAGGACCCGCGCCCGGTCGCCGAATTGCTGCGCCAATGGTCGAGCCTGCATCCCGAATTCGACTGGCTCGGCCGCAAGTTCAAGATCGCCGTCTCCGGCGCCGCGCACGACCGCGCCGTGCTGAAATCGCATGACGTCGGCCTGCGCATCGTCCGGCATCCGCGGACGCAGGAGATCGGCTTTGAAATTCTCGCCGGCGGCGGCCTCGGCCGCACGCCGATGGAAGGCCAGACCATCCGCGAATTTTTGCCACGCGAAAAACTGCTCGCCTATCTCGAAGCCTTGCTCCGCGTCTATAATCTCGAAGGCCGCCGCGACAACAAATATAAGGCGCGCATCAAAATCCTCGTGCATGAGATCGGCGTCGAAGCGTTCCGTGAAAAGGTCGAGGCTGAATTCGCTGCGCTGGACAGCGACGAGAAGACTATCGACGCTGAGGAATTCGCGCGCATAAAATCCTACTTCGCGCCGCCGCCTTATGAGGACCTGCCTTCCGTCTCGCGCAAGCTCGAGGAGGCGCAGGCGCAAGACGAAGCACTCGCCCGTTTTGTCGAGCGCAATCTCTATCCTCACAAGCGCAAGGGCTATGCAGCCCTAACCATTTCGCTCAAAACCATCGGCCATCCGCCCGGCGACCTGTCGTCGCATCAGATGCGCGTCGTCGCGGATCTCGCGGAAAAATATTCCTTCGACGAAGCGCGCGTCACCCATATGCAGAACATCGTCCTGCCGCATGTGCGGCTCGACGACGTGCCGGAAATTTTCGCGATTCTGCGCGAGGAGGAGCTGGGCGAGCCTAATGTCGGCCTCATCACCGACATTATCGCTTGCCCAGGCCTCGACTATTGCGGCCTCGCCACCGCCCGCTCGATCCCGGTCGCGCAGGACCTGGCGCGCCGTTTCGCCGATCCGGCGAAGCAGAAGGAGATCGGCGAAATCAGCATCAAAATCTCCGGCTGCATCAACGCCTGCGGCCATCATCACGTCGCCAATATCGGCATTCTCGGGCTGGAGAAGAAAGCCGCCGAATCCTACCAGATCACCATTGGCGGCGACGCCAGCGAACAATACGCGCTCGGCGAGGTTCTCGGCCCCGGTCTCACGGCGGAGAAAATTCCCGAAACCATCGACAGGATTGTCGATGTCTATCTCGCGCGGCGCAGCCTGAGCGAATCCTTCATCGAGACCTATCGGCGCATCGGTCTCGCCCCCTTCAAATCCGCATTCCAGGAGATAGAAAATGCCGCTGCTTGATCGTCATGGCGAAAAGACCGACGTCTGGACCCGAATCGAAACCGCTTGCGAGGCGCCGGAAGGCGACCATGTGCTGGCGTTCTTTTCCGAACTCGACGCTTTGCTGCTGCAGAGCGAGCCGGGCCGCCACATCGGCGTCTTCATCCCCAACAAGCAGAGCGTGGATTCGCTCAAGCCCTATCTCGATCAGCTGGCCCTGATCGTCATTCATTTCCCCAGCGCGACCGACGGGCGGGGCTTCTCTCTGGCGCGGCAAATTCGCCAGCAGGGCTTTGCCGGAACTTTGCGCGCTTCCGGGCCGCTCATCGCCGATCAATTCCCACAGGCGCTCGCCTGCGGTTTTGACGAAGTGGAAATTTCCCCCGCCCATGCGGCGCGCCAGCCGGTCGAGCAATGGCTCGCTGCGGCCAATCGCATCAGCCTCGCCTATCAGCAGGGCTATGACGGCGCCGAAAACATTTACGAGAGCCGCCGCGCGCAGCGCGCCGCAAGCGCGGTCTGAAGGAAAGCGATCCGATGTCCGATTATCTGCACAAACTTGCCGAAGGTCTGAACGAGGCGTTCTGCGCCGCCGATCTCTCGGGGCGCCTGCGCCTGTTGCGCAAGAATTTTTCCGGCCGCATCGTCTTCACCACCAGTCTCGGCATCGAGGATCAGGCGCTGACCCACGCGATTGCGCAAGAACAACTCGACATCGAACTGGCGACGCTCGACACCGGCCGCATGTTCCCGGAAAGCTATGACGTCTGGACGAAGACGGAAGCGAAATACGGCCTGCGCATCAAGGCCTATTTTCCCAGGGCCGTCGCCGTGCAAAAGCTGACAGAGGACCAGGGGATCAACGCCTTTTATCACTCGCTCGCAGCGCGCAAGGCTTGCTGCGACGTGCGCAAGCTCGAACCATTGTCCCGGGCGCTAGCCGGCGCGCAAGTGTGGATCGTCGGCCTGCGCGGCGATCAGTCCGCGCATCGCT
>CAYRNB010000019.1:0-6365 GCA_964425315.1 uncultured Rhodoblastus sp. | reverse complement strand
GCCGGCGCGCAAGTGTGGATCGTCGGCCTGCGCGGCGATCAGTCCGCGCATCGCTCCAACCAGCGCTTTGTTGAATATGACGCCACGCGCAATCTGATCAAGGCGAGCCCGCTGCTCGATTTCACGCGCGACGAAGTCGCGGATTTTTGCGCGACGCACGACGTTCCGATCAACGCCCTGCACGAGCGCGGATTCGTGTCGATCGGCTGCGCCCCCTGCACGCGCGCGATCGCGCCGGGCGAGCCGGAGCGCGCCGGCCGCTGGTGGTGGGAAGACGAAGCGAAAAAGGAATGCGGCCTGCACGTTCGCGCCGAAGGCGCGCGCGCGAAAAATCCGGCCTGAACATGATCCAGCTCACCCATCTGCAAAAGCTCGAAGCCGAAAGCATTCACATTTTCCGCGAGGTCGCGGCGGAATGCGAAAAGCCGGTCTTCCTCTATTCGATCGGCAAGGATTCCGCCGTCCTGCTGCATCTGGCGATGAAGGCTTTCTATCCGTCGAAGCCGCCATTTCCGCTGCTGCATGTCGACACCGGCTGGAAGTTTCGCGAGATGATCGAATTCCGCGACTTTCGCGCTCAAGAGTTGGGATTGGAGCTGATCGTCCATATCAATGAAGAGGGCGTGAAGGCGGGAATCAACCCGTTCGATTCCGGCTCGCGCCTTCATACCGACGTGATGAAGACGCAAGGCCTGAAGCAGGCGCTAGACAAATATAAGTTCGACGCCGCTTTCGGCGGCGCGCGCCGCGACGAGGAAAAATCGCGGGCGAAGGAGCGCGTCTTTTCCTTGCGTTCGGCCGAACATCGCTGGGACCCGAAGAACCAGCGCCCCGAGCCCTGGCGCCTCTACAACACGCGCAAAAGACAGGGTGAAAGCTTCCGCGTTTTCCCTCTTTCCAATTGGACGGAAAGCGACGTGTGGGACTATATCGCCAAGGAAAACATTCCCGTCGTCCCGCTTTATTTCGCGAAAAAGCGGCCGGTGGTGCGGCGCGATGGCGCGCTGATCATGCGCGACGACGAACGCATGCAGTTGCGCCCCGGCGAAAAGGTCGAGAACCTCAACGTGCGCTTTCGCACGCTCGGCTGCTACCCGCTTACCGGCGCGATCGAAAGCACGGCCGCGACCCTGCCCGAAATCATCGCCGAAATGCGCGCCTCCAAAACCTCCGAGCGCGACGGCCGCATCATCGACCATGACGGCTCCGCCTCGATGGAGCAGAAGAAGCAGGAAGGCTATTTCTAATGACTTATGCGCTTGCCGAAAACGGCGCCGCCTCCTTGGCGGGCGCCGGGCGCGAAGCCGCGCCTCAACCGCATGAAAAGGCGCTGCTGCGCTTTATCACCTGCGGCTCGGTGGACGACGGCAAATCGACCCTGATCGGGCGCCTGCTTTACGATTCGAGCCTCGTCGCGGAAGACCAGCTTGCGGCGCTCGACCGCGATTCGAAAAAGTTCGGCACGCAGGGCGGCAATCTCGATTTCGCGCTTCTGGTGGACGGCCTTTCCGCCGAACGCGAACAGGGCATCACCATCGACGTCGCCTATCGCTACTTCAAGACGGATAAGCGCTCTTTCATCGTCGCCGACACGCCCGGCCACGAGCAATATACGCGCAATATGGCGACCGGCGCCTCGACCGCCGATGTCGCGGTGATTCTCGTCGACGCGCGCAAGGGTTTGCTCCCGCAGACGCGCCGTCATTCCTTCATCGTCTCCATGCTCGGCGTGCGCGACGTGATCGTGGCGATCAATAAAATGGACCTCGTCGGTTACAGCGAGGCGCGGTTCAATGAAATCCTCGCCGCGTATCGCGACATGGCGGCGGAACTCTCTTTCCGCAACATCATCCCGCTGCCGATTTCGGCGCTCGCTGGCGATAATGTGACGACGCTTTCGGAAAACACGCCCTGGTTCCAGGGCGAGCCTCTGCTGGCGACGCTCGAATCGATCGACGCTTCCGGCGCGCACGCCGCGGACGCGCTCTTTCGTTTTCCGGTGCAATGGGTCAACCGTCCCAATCTCGATTTCCGCGGCTTCTCCGGTTGGGTGGCGAGCGGATCGATCAAGGTCGGCGACAAAATCGCCTCCCTGCCGTCAGGACGGACCAGCCGAGTCAAAAGCATCGTCACGCAGGACGGCGATCTGGAGCGGTCGGTCGCCGGCCAATCGGTGACCCTCACGCTCGACGACGAAATCGACGCTTCGCGCGGCGACGTTCTCGTGGCCGCCGATGCTTTGCCGGTCGTAGCTTTACGCGCGGAAGCGCGCCTGCTGTGGACCGCCGAAACCGACATGCATCCCGGCGCCTCCTATATCGTCAAGCTCGGCGCGCGCGTCGCCAATGCGTCGATCGACCGGCTGCATCATCTCGTCGATATCCACACATTCGCGCCAGCGCCCGCCCATGCGCTCGGCCTCAACGAGATCGGCGTCGCGACCATCGTCTTCGACCGGCCGATGATTCTCGCTGATTATCGCGACAATCGCGATCTCGGCGGCTTCATCCTCATCGACCGGATCACCAATGAGACGGTGGCCTTCGGCCTGATCGAGCCGGGGACTTCGGCTGCGCCGGAAGAAGCGGAGCAAGAGGCGGCGGCGACTTCCTGGCCGCTCGTCCAGAAAATAGTGCGTGAGAAAATCGCGCCGGCGGCGGCGAGCGGCGCGCTCGTCGGATCGGGCGCGTTTCTCCTCGGCGCGAGCGCCGAAACGGCCGCGCTGCTCGGTCTCGCCGATTTCCTTCTGCGCCCGTCGCTACCCGCCCTCTACGCGCGCTTGCGTCAGCGGCAAGCGATAGCGAGGACGGAGGAGGAATATAGCGGCGGAGAAGGCATCTGAGCCGTCGTCAGGGTCACCAGCCCCAGCCGTAGTAGAAGCCCGGCGGCCCCCAGAAGGGACCAGGCCCCCAATAAGGACCAGGACCCCAATAAGGACCGGGACCCCAATAAGGGCCAGGGCCGTAATAGATGCGCGCGGGCCCGGGCGTCTCGATGCGATAGCCCCTGTCCATCATGCAATTGGCGTAAATATCGTCGTAACGGCGCTGCAGGCCCGTTTCGTGTCTGGCCGCCTCGGCCACGGTCGTCCTGTGGGCGCGGGCGCGGCAGGACGCGGCGTCGGAAGCGAATTTATGGTCGCTGACGTTGGCGCGCGCGATGGCGGTGACCCGTGGCCCCGAGGGCGGGACGCTGGCGCAGGCGGTCAGCGCAAGGCAAAAGGCAAGCGGCGGAATTTTAGCGTATTTCATCAAATCGACTCGTCCAGGGAGGCGGAGAGCCGAATTTCTGCACGCGCGGAAGGCCACAAAAAGGGCGGCGCGGCTTTCGCGACAAATTTTCCGCGCGCGTGACCGAAAAGCCACTAAGGCTGTGTTCCGCCGGGGCGATCGCCCGCCTCACACGTCGGCGTCGGGGCCGCTGGCGAAATCGCGGCAGGAATGGCCGAAGGCGGCGAGCGCGTCTTCGAGATAGTCGGGCAGGAGCGGCTCGCCGAGGAGATAGAGAGAGGTGGCGGTCTCCCGGCGCGAACGCGCCTGCTCCATCGCCTCGCGCCAGTCCGAAGGCTCGAAATCGCCGCGGCCGATCCACATCATGGCGACGAGCGCCGCTTCCTCGTCCTCGTCGAGATCGTCGACATATTGCATGAATTCGGCGCGGATCGGCGCATAGGCCGCGTCGGTCAGGATGGAGCGCTCCTGGTCGTCGGAGGGGTTGGAGGCGTCGGGCCGCGCGCCCTCGTCCTCGCTCAGAAGCTCCCGCGCCTTGGAGACAATGAAGCAAACCTTCTGCGGATTGATCTCGGGCATGGCGGGAGTGGATTCGTCGATGGTGCGCATGTCAGATCGGCTATGTGGCCGCCTCATGTTCCGGGCGCATTCGCCCCTATTGCGTATATAGGCGCCCGCGGCGAAAAAAGCTTTGCGGGAGGTCAAGGCCTTTATTCGATGGTCAGGCTCCGGATCCAGCGATCGCCGGGCGCGATGTCATAGCGGTGATCGGCCGAATAATAGGGAACTTTCAGATTTTCGGGCGGAACGGCGATTTCGTCGAGGTCGATCGACTGCGGCGTCCCGACCAGCCCCGCCGGCGTGATTTTCAATGTATAGATCAGGCCGTTGGCCATGTTGGCGCCATAGTCCGTCGGGCGCTTGTAGAAAAAAATCAGCGCATGTTCGAGCCAGGACAGGTTTTTGGCCGTGACCGTGTCGGGATTTGGATAGGGATAAGGCACGTGGCACATCACCTCTGGCCCGACGACGCATTTGAACTCGCGCATGGACAGGAAATATTGCTGGAATTTCGCGCGGTCCAAATCGATCTTGAAAGCAATCTTGTCGCCCTTGGGCGCAAAAGCGACCGTGCCGATGTCGATTGTTTTGCCGTCCCTGGTGTGCAGGGCGATGTGCTTCACGCCTTCGAGCGCCGGCTCGCCGGCGAAAACGGCGGAGGAAAGGGCCAGCAGGGCGGCGAAAGCGGCTGCGAAAAATTTCAATCGTCCCTCCCCATTCTGTTCTTATCAACAAATTTGGGGCTAAACGGTTCATCCCGCAATCGCAAGACGCCGCCTCAGCGTCCCTCCATCACATGCGTCAGCCGGTCGCGCGCTTCCTGCGCCTTGGCGAATTTTTCCTCATAGTCTTTCACGATCGCCTGCATTTCTTCGCGCAGCTTTTCGTTGGCGACTTCTAGACGGCCGCCGGACATTTGCAGATCGGCCCGGTGGGCCTCGATGAAATCGGCGAGCCTGATTTCGTCGTCGAGGATCGGAACGGTGACCGGAATGATGCCGCGGAACGCCTCGGCCGGCTCGCTCACCATGCGGTCGAAGGCCGCGTCGAACTTGGCCTTGACCGGTTCCGGCTGATGCAGTTTCGCCCGCGCGGCCTGCGCCTTGGCCAGGGCGGCGTCAATGCTGGCGCCGGCCTGGGCCAGGAAGGCGCGGGCGGCGATAAAATCCGGTTTGTATCTGGGCAGGTCGAGCGGCGCGACATTGGGCGGCGCCGGATGCATCGACTTGGCGAAACCCGCCAGCGAAACATTGAGATCGTCGTGAAAACCTTTGAGGATGGCGTAATCCGCGGCGTAAGGGCCGATTTTCTCGCGCTCCTCGTCGCTCAATATGGGAATATGCACGCCGGGCTTGTCGAGGATCCGGCTTTGCAGGAAATCGACGAAGGCTTTCGACTGCTCCGCCTTCTTGTCGACGCAGGCCGACAAGGCCAAAACGATCACGGCCGCGACCAGCGCGACAACGCGACTTTTCTTTTGCATGGACGAGCCCCCCAGCTCAATTCGCCCACGCTAGCGCAACCCAAAAACTCTGTCTCGCGCGAATTCGATCAGCCGGAGGAAATCCAGCCCTTCGCCGCTTCGAGGTCGGAAAGCGGAAACAGTTTGGCCTCACAGGGAAAGATCGGCATGAACATATTGACGGCCGCGCGAATCCAGCCGACGTCGGTCACCACCGCGACCTTCTTGAAATCGCGCCAATGCTGGACGCCGAAGCTGCCGTCGTCCCACAGGGCCTCCATTTCATAGGCGGAAAAATCGGGGCCGATGACATAGATCATCTTGATCGGCCCCTGCTTCATCAACGCCTCGGCCTTAGGGATGAGAACGTCGCGATAATCCTGATGCGTGACCTTTCCCGCGGCCTCAAGGCCGAGAACGTCCGGCGGCAGTCCCTCGATCAGCTTGAACATGGCTTTGCTCCCCATTGGGATCGGAAAGGGCAATATTCCACGAAAGCGGATTTACCATAGCGATCCAAATCAAGACGTTCGAACCGAAACCGATGACATGCGCGGAGAAAAATGGCACCTTGAGCGGGGGGAGGAGGGAGACCCGAATGTCGCGCTTCGTTTTGATCATTCTTTTCCTGCTCGGCGCCCTGGCGCAGCCCACCGCCGCAGCGGCCAAGCAATTCGTCCGTTACGAGACCTCCGCCGCGCCCGGAACCATCGTCATCAACCCGCAACGGCGAAGGCTTTATTTCGTCCTCGGCGGCGGCCGCGCCATCGCCTATCCCGTCGGCGTCCCCAAGCGCGGCTGGACATGGTCGGGAAGCGCCTCGGTCAACGGCAAATACAAATGGCCCGATTGGGTTCCCCCGCCCGCGGTGCTTGTAGAAGACCCCCACCTGCCTCGTTTCGTGCGCGGCGGCTCGCCGCATAATCCGATGGGCGCGCGGGCCATCACGCTCAGCGAGTTCGAGGTCGCCATTCACGGCTCGACCAGAAGAATGCGCCGGTCTATAGGCCACGCCGCCTCGCACGGCTGCATCAGGATGCGCAACGAGGACGTGATCGACCTTTACAGACGCGTGCACATCGGCACGCCGGTGGTGATGCTGCCGTAAGGGG
>CAYRNB010000018.1:15825-45783 GCA_964425315.1 uncultured Rhodoblastus sp. | reverse complement strand
CCTGCTCAACGATTTCGCCCGCGTCGCCCTGTGCGGGACGGTCGCTTCCTATGAGGGCAGGGAGGTTTCCGCCGTGCCCGACCTTCGGTTGCTTCTGGTGCGGCGGATCGGGATCCAGGGTTTCATCGTCTCGGACCACCTCGCGCTGTGGCCGCAGGCCATCGGCGAACTGGCGGGTCTTTACGCCGCCGGCAAGCTCAAATGGCGCGAGACCATCGCCGAAGGGATCGAAGCCGCGCCAAAAGCCTTTCTCGACATGCTGGAGGGCAAGAATTTCGGCAAGCAACTGGTGCGGCTGGCGTGAATTCGGGCGCGGCGATTGACTTTGCCTCTTCGCGCCATTATCACGCCCCATCTTCGCGCGGGCTTGCGGCTCGCGCGAAAGTCATTCGCACCCGTGACAGCTCCCGTAAAGGTGAGCCGTCTGTCGGCCGGTTATCCCGGCAGAGGAGGGCGCGTTCATCCCGCGCGGCGGGAGGACGCCTGTTTGCGACGCGATTTTTCGCGGGGCGCCGTCCTCCTGCCGTCTGAAGCAGTTTCGAGGACTAAATGACCAAACGTTCAGAGGCAAAATACAAGATCGACCGTCGCATGGGGCAGAACATCTGGGGCCGCCCCAAGAGCCCGGTCAATCGCCGCGAATATGGCCCTGGCCAGCACGGCCAGCGTCGCAAGGGCAAGCCTTCCGATTATGGCACCCAGCTCAAGGCCAAGCAGAAGCTGAAAGGCTATTACGGCAATATTTCGGAAAAGCAATTCCGCAAATATTACGCTGAGGCGATCCGCATGAAGGGCGACTCCGGCGACAATATGATCGGCCTGCTGGAGCGGCGTCTGGACGCCGTGGTCTATCGCGCCAAATTCGTCCCCACCGTCTTCGCCGCGCGCCAGTTCGTCAATCACGGCCACGTCAAGGTCAACGGCCGGCGCGTCAACATCGCCTCCTTCCTGGTCAAGCCGGGCGATCTGATCGAGGTCAAGGAAAGCTCGCGCCAGCTTGCGATCGTGCTCGAATCGACAGGGCTCGCCGAACGCGACGTGCCGGATTATTACGAGGTCGATCATTCCAAGATGACCGCCAAGCTCACGCGCGTCCCGCTGCCGACGGACGTGCCCTATCCGGTGCTGATGGAGCCTAATCTCGTCATCGAATATTATTCGCGCTGAGCGTCGTCGATTTTGCGCAAAGGCCGCCTCCGGGCGGCCTTTTTCGTTGCTGCGCCGTTTTGTCGCGCTCCGGCGCATTATTGATGCAGGTCATGGCTCAGCCGTCCGAGTCGCGCGACCCTTTTCCCACCGGGGGGAGGGAGAAATGGCTAGATTAGCGCTTCTCTTATGGATCATGGGTGGAACGCTGCTGGCGGGTCTTGGCGTGATGGTCGTCCTGATGGCGCCGTCATTGCAGGCCGGGGCCATGCGCTACATTCCGATCGCCGCGATTGCCGGCTTCATCATCGGCGTGCCCGTGGCGTTTATCGCCGCAAAGGCGATTACCCACGGTCGTGCATAGGCGGCAGCGGTTTGGTTTGGCGTCGCGCCAAGGAGGGCGGCGCTCAATGGCGGTCAGGGTCGGACTTTCGACAAAAGCCCGGCCAGTCGCATTAAACCCTCTGGCCAGGGTCCGTGACCGCTTTCGGCGTTGATGTGGCCGGCGTCGCCCGCGTCGGCCAGGTCGAGGCCCCATAAGACGGCGAGCCTTGCGGCGAAGGAGAAATCGGCGAAGGCATCGTTGCGGCTAGCGACTATCACGCCGGGAACTTCAAGCGCCTTTCGGGGCGCTTTTTCTTTGAAGGCGGGATCGATCGCGCCGGACGGCATGGCGGTCGAATCGGGGTCGGGCGGCGTGACCAGAAAAGCGGCGACGACCTTTTGCCCTGGAGCCTCGGCAATGGCGCTGGCGGCGGCGGTCGCGCCCAGACTATGCCCGATCACCGCCACGGGGCGCGCGGAACGCGCGATCTGGCGCTGGATTTCAGCCACCCATTCGTCGCGGCGCGGATTGAGCCAGTCGGCCTGCTCAACCAGCCGCGCGGTCGAGAGATTCTTCAGCCAGCGGCTCTGCCAATGGTCAGGGCCGGAGCCGCCGAGGCCCGGAACGATGAGAATGTCGAGATCGGAAGCGCGCATGGGCCCGATTTAGGCCCGGCGCGCCCGTTTTGGAAGGCCTCGCCGCGTTGGCGTCACAATTGGACGATGGAGCCCAGATCGAATTTCTGCCCCTTCGGATTTTCCCCGATCCGCAAGGTCTTGGCGTTCACGAGGTTATAGGGCGGAACCGGCAGGTTGTAAGGCGCGGGCACGCCGTCATAGACGCGGCCGGCCAAATCGTATTTCGAGCCGTGACAGGGGCAGAAATAGCCGCCCGGCCAGCCTGGGCCCTGCTGATTCTTGTTCGGCTCGAACAGCGGAATGCAGCCGAGATGGGTGCAGACGCCGACCAGAACCAGCCATTGCGGCTCGAGCGAGCGATGCCAGTTCTTGGCGTAGGCCGGCTGCTGGAGAACATCCGAATTGGGATCGCGCAGGGTGGCGACCAGGCTCTTCTCGCGCAAGGTCGCGAGATTCTCTTTCGTGCGATTGACGATAAAGATCGGGTGGCCGCGCCACATGACTAGAATCTGTTGGCCAGGGGAGACGGAGGAGAGGTCGACGTCGACCGGCCCGCCCGCGGCGATGGTCGCGGCGTCCGGCCACATCTGGGTGATCAGCGGCCAGCAGGTCGCCGCCGCCCCTACGGCGGCCGTCGCGCCGGTGGCGATATAGAGGAAATCGCGCCGCGTCGGGGCCACGTCCTGGGGATCGTTTGTCATTGCATGAGTCATGGTCGCCTCGTCAGAACCCTCACCGAATGTGGAAAAACGAAAGTTGCGTTCCCAAGCACGTGTAAGCTCTGGTTTTTTTTCGCGCAAGCACACTTTTAGCCGCAGGCCCCAATCAAAGACCGATTGGCGGACGCAGGACGGGGGGCTATAAGAGGCGAAGGCAGGAAACGACGCGCCGCGAGAGCCAAAGAGAGAAGCCGGGCGGGGACGACATGAAGCTCTTCATGTTCGACGTAGACGGGACCTTAGTCGACAGTCAGAATCTGATTGTCGAAGCGCAGACGCGCGCCTTCGCTTCGCTCGGCCTGCCGGCGCCCTCGCGCCAGCGCGCCTTGTCCGTGGTCGGGCTATCCCTTGCCGAAGCTTTTTCGGTCCTGACCAGGGGGCAGGGGCCGGTCGACGCCCTGGCGCAGGCTTATAAGGACGCCTGGACGCAATTGCGCGCCGCTCCCGGCTTTCACGACCCGCTTTATCCCGGCGCCCAGGAATTTCTCGAAGACCTCGCCAGGCGCGACAAGTGCTTTCTCGGCATAGCCACGGGCAAATCCCGCGCCGGCGTCATGTCGCTGTTCGACCGCCACGGCTGGCATGAGCTTTTCGACACGGTGCAGACGGCCGACGACGCGCCGTCAAAGCCGGCGCCGGACATGTTCATGCGCGCCGTGCAGGAAGTGGGGGTCGCGCCGCGCGACGCCTGCATGGTCGGCGACACGACCTTCGACATGACCATGGCGCATCGCGCCGGGGGGCATTGCATCGGGGTGGCCTGGGGCTATCACCGGCACGACAAGCTCACCAGGGCCGGCGCCAATTGCATCGCCGAGAGCTTTGGCGACCTGCGCGAGAAAATCGACGAGTTCATGCAATGCGCGACGACCTGAGCGCGCTTTTCCTCGAAAATTCCGAGCGCGATCCGGTCAAAGCGGCGCGGCGGGACATGAAGCGCCCGCTGCTCAAGCGTTTTTACGCGGAAGCCGCTGTTCAGCCGCTTGCCGAGGGGTTCTGCGTCGCCCTCGACGGCAAGCCGATTCGGACTCCGGCGCGCGCGCGCCTCGTCGTCCCGACCGAGGCTTTGGCCGAGGCGCTCGCCGCGGAATGGCGCGGGCAGGGGCGGGAAATCGACCCGGCGACCATGCCGATGACGCGGCTGGTCAATTCGGCGCTCGACGGCGTGGCCGGGGAAATGGACGCGACGGCGGCGGAAATCGTCAAATTCGCCGGCTCCGATCTCGTCTGCTATCGCGCCGGCGAGCCCGAGAGCCTGGTCGCGGCGCAGAATGCGGTCTGGAATCCCATCCTCGATCACTTTCGTCGAAAGCGCGGCGTCCGCTTCCTCTGCGCCGAGGGCGTCATTTTTGTCGCCCAGCCGGAGGAGTCGATCGCCGCCATATCCCGGATCGTGGCCCAGTGGGGCGAGGGCGAGGGCGCGGCCGGACCGCTGCGACTCGCCGCTCTTCATGTCATGACCACTTTGACCGGCTCCGCCCTGATCGCCCTGGCGCTGGCCGAAGGCGCGCTCAACGTCGATTCCGCCTGGGCGGCGGCCCATGTCGACGAGGACCATCAGATGCGCGTGTGGGGCCCGGACGAGGAGGCCCTTACGCGACGCGCCGCGCGGATGAAGGATTTTCGCGCGGCTTACGAGGTTCTTGCGGCGCTGGCGGCGTGAACGCGGCGCCGCGATCGCAAAGGATGAAGGATTTCGGGGCCTGGACCGAATTGCGCCGACGAATTCGTAGCGTTCTGGCGCGGCGGCGAGGGGACGTAATCCGGCTCCTTTCCCCGAATTCCGTGACGTTTGGCCTCGTTTCGACAAAGAATGAGTCGGAGACGTCGCGCGCGAGCACCTTTCCGGCCAGCGCACCGCGCTGCTCAACGCTTCGCGCGGGCATTTGGCGGAAATCGGCGTCATCGTAATTCGGCGCAATCGGCGCTTTAGCTGTTGGGCCCAGTCATATCTTGCCGGCCTTGTGCAAGAGCCCGTAAATCTCTTCCAGCAGCCCGCCAATGCGTTTCTGTTTCTCGTCGGGCGTCCGAAACCATATCCGCGCCTGGAAGCTTTTTCGTCCGGTTCATTTTCGCCTTCGTCTGGCTGTTCGGCTTTGGCTTCGCCACCGCGATGGTCTGGACGGGCGCCCTCGCGGGCCGCAGCGGCGAGCCGCGCCGCTGCCGGTGAAGATCGCCTTTGTCGCCATATGGATCGGCGTTGCGGCTTTTCTGACCGCCAAAGGCGGAAGATTCATGCGTGTGCGCGCGGACTGGCGCGATCTCTATGTTTCGAATTGGCGGCGCGCGGAAAGGATTCCGTTTGGCCAGATCGCAGAGGTCAGGCAGAATCTATGGACCAGCGGCTACTTGGCCGTCATCAGGTTCCGAGAGAAAAGCGGTTTCGGCGACGAGATCGATTTTTTCCCCAGGCGCCGGCTCGTCTTCTGGAGGCGCCATCCGATTGTCGACGAATTGCGCCGCCGCAACGGCCTGGCGGATTAGGCGAAGGTAGTCATCGCTTCGTCATCTGGCGGCTTCCGGCCCCCCAAAAGCCGTGCTAAACCCGCGGGAAAGACAAGCGGCGAGGGCCGCAAAGAACCGGGATCGCCCCCATGAAGCACATTCTCGAAATCCTCGACGAGCGCCGCGCCGCGGCCCGCCTTGGCGGCGGCCAGAAGCGCATCGACGCCCAGCACGCGCGCGGAAAGCTTACTGCGCGCGAGCGTATCGAGCTTCTGCTCGATCACGGCTCCTTCGAGGAATTCGACATGTTCGTGCAGCATCGCTGCGTCGATTTCGGCATGGACAAGGGCGAGAAAATCCCCGGCGACGGCGTCGTCACGGGCTGGGGCACGATCAATGGCCGCGTCGTCTATGTCTTCGCCAAGGACTTCACCGTGCTCGGCGGCTCGCTCTCCGAGACCCATGCGCAGAAGATCACCAAGATCCAGGACATGGCCCTGCACAACCGCGTCCCGATCATCGGCCTGTTCGACGCGGGCGGCGCGCGCATCCAGGAAGGCGTGGCGGCGCTCGGCGGCTACGGCGAGGTGTTCCAGCGCAATGTGCTCGCCTCAGGCGTCATTCCCCAGATTTCCCTGATTATGGGGCCTTGCGCGGGCGGCGACGTCTATTCGCCGGCGATGACCGACTTCATCTTCATGGTCAAGGACACGAGCTATATGTTCGTGACCGGCCCGGACGTGGTCAAAACCGTGACCAATGAGACGGTGACGGCGGAAGAACTGGGCGGCGCCTCGGTCCACACCACCAAGAGTTCGATCGCCGACAAGGCCTATGAAAATGACGTCGAGGCGCTGCTGCAGATGCGCCGGTTCATCGACTTCCTGCCGTCCTCCAATATGGACGACATTCCGGAATGGCCGAGCTTCGACGACAACGAGCGTTACGATATGTCGTTGAATACGCTCATTCCCGACAATCCCAACAAGCCCTATGACGTCAAGGAGCTGATCGTCAAAGTGGTGGACGAGGGCGATTTCTTCGAAATCCAGGAGGCCCACGCCCGGAACATCGTCGTCGGCTTCGGCCGTTTCGAGGGCCGCACCGTCGGCATCGTCGGCAACCAGCCCATGGTGCTGGCCGGCGTGCTCGATTCGGACGCCTCGCGCAAAGCGGCGCGCTTCGTGCGCTTCTGCGACTCCTTCAACATTCCGATCGTCACCTTCGTCGACGTGCCCGGCTTCCTGCCCGGCACGGCGCAGGAGTATGGCGGCCTGATCAAGCATGGCGCGAAGCTCCTGTTCGCCTATGCCGAGGCGACGGTGCCGAAGGTGACGGTCATCACGCGAAAAGCCTTCGGCGGGGCCTATGACGTCATGGCCTCGAAACATCTGCGCGGCGACATCAACTACGCCTGGCCGACAGCGCAGATCGCCGTCATGGGCGCCAAGGGCGCGGTCGAGATCATTTTTCGCCAGGACATCGGCGATCCGGAAAAAATCGCCGAGCGCACCAAGGAATACGAGGACCGCTTCCTGTCGCCGTTCGTCGCCGCCGAGCGCGGCTATATCGACGAGGTGTTCCAGCCCTACGGCACGCGCAAGCGCGTGGCGCGCGCTTTGGCCATGCTGCGCCACAAACAATTGGAAAATCCCTGGAAGAAGCACAACAATATCCCGCTATGACGGGCTTTTGCCGATCCAGTTAACGTTTCGTCCCCGGGCTGGGCGCGGCGACTTCCGATTTCCCTGCACACGGACATGAATTGAGACCGCGGCGCCCGTTGCGCCGACGGTTTCATTTCAAATCGTCATGCTCTCATCAGCGCCGGCATTTTGCCGCCGGCGGGAATTCGATTCCCGTCAGCTCGCCAGCCAGGACGAAATTGCCGTAATCGAATTTGAGGCCGGTCGAAACGCCGTTGTCGTAAAGATTGAACGAAATGACGTAATCCGGCGTCTGGTCCTTGTGCGCGGGCGTAAAATAGGCGAGCGCCACCGGCCAGCGCCGCATGCCGCGCAGGGCGGCGATCTGCGCGCCCCGGTCGCGATCGGGTCCGGTTTCCGGCTTGCCGATAATGGCTGTCACGTCGAAAATCTTGGAGCCGTTGTCGGAGCCGTCATAAACCCGCGACAGCAGGATTTTCTGGCCCCGCCGCGCCGCCGCCAGCACGCGCTCGATATGCTGGGTGGGAAAGAGGACGCCGTCGCCCTCGGCGCTGAGCGTCCGCCGTTTCGGCCGGGTCAGGTCAATGGAGAGGTCGCCGTGCCCGTTGCGCTCGGCGCGGCCGTCCACCTCATGCAAACGGCCGACGCGCGTGGCGATATTGAAGTGGAAATCCTCGCCCTTCCTGTCCTCAAAGGAGGCGCTGCGCGTTTCCGTCAGCTTCGCCGCGCCTTCCTGGGGTTGGAGGTCAACTACCTGCCGCAGCGTCTGGGCGTAGCCGTCGCAGGCGGAGGAAAAATCGTAGGCGATCTCTCCGCTGGCGCCGGCGGGCGCCTTGACCCCTTGTCCGTCGATCAGGCGCAACTGATAAATAGCCTTATGGCTGACGAGAGGCGGCGGCGAAGCCGTAGCCCATGCCGGCGCGCCGGGAAACGCACCGGCGGCAAGGACGAAGAAGAGCGAGGCAAAACGCATCAGTTCGGGAGTCTCACGCGGGATCCAAGCAACGTCAATCCCTGAGAAAAGATTGCGGGAAGGGCGTGGCGAAATTACGATGCGCGCCATCCGCCGGCCACAGGAATGACAGGAACCGCAAAATGGCGACTTTTTCCAGCGAGGCAGAGCGCCAGCTCGCCAATCTCGGCTTCGTGCTGCCGGAAGCCGCCGCGCCGGTCGCCAATTACGTTCCGGCGCTGCGCAGCGGCGCGCTGCTCTTCATCGCCGGGCAATTGCCCTTCGACGCCAAGGGCGAACTCGCCGCGCGGCATGTCGGCGCGGTCGGCGCGGAAGTCGAGGAGGCCGAGGGCGGCCGGGCCGCCGCGCTTTGCGCGTTGAACGTCCTCGCCCAGGCCAAGGCGCATCTCGGCGATCTCGACCGCATCTCCCATTGCGTCCGGCTCGGCGGCTTCATCCGCTGCGCCGATGCTTTCACTCGTCTTGCACTGGTTATGAACGGCGCCTCCGACCTGATGGCGGCGGCGCTTGGCGACAAGGGAACGCACGCCCGCTCGACGGTCGGCGTCGCGCAACTGCCGCTCGGCGCCTGCGTCGAAGTCGAGGCCATATTTGAAATCGCGCCATGAGACGATTTGCTTCCGGCGCGCCCGACTGGCTGACGGCGCGACCGATCGCCCATCGCGGCCTGCACGACCTGTCGGAGGGGGCGGTGGAAAATTCCCTCGCCGCGGCCAAGGCGGCGATGGCGCGCGGCTACGCCATGGAATGCGACCTGCGCCTGTCGCGCGACGGCAAGGTTTTCGTCTTTCACGACGACGCCCTCGACCGCTTGACCCACGAGCAGGGGCTTGTTCGCCAGCGCGACGCCGCCGAGCTTGAACGGATTTTCTTCCGCGACTCGCTGCAGCGCATCCTGCCGCTGCAAAGCCTGCTCGCGGCGGTGGAGGGCGAAATCCCGCTGATCCTGGAGCTGAAAAGCGACTTTTCCGGAGAGGTCGCGCTGGCCGAGGCGGTGGCGGCGGAGCTTTCAGACTATGCGGGACCGGCGGCGATCAAGAGTTTCGATCCCGTCCCGATCGCCCATCTGCGCGCCCGCGAAGCCGCCTGGCCGCTCGGCATGGTGGCGCAGGACGATTACGACGAAGGAGAATTCGCCGCGCTGGCGCCCGAGACGCGTCTCAGATTGAGCCGCTTCACCCACGCCGCCGAGACGCGCCCGGATTTTCTCTCCTGGCGCGCGGCGGACCTGCCCAATCCGACCTGCGAATTCGCGCGCGCCTGCGCCAATACGCCGGTTATGACCTGGACCATACGCTCGCCCGAGGAAGCGGCTCGGGTGGAGAAATTCGCCGACCAGATCGTCTTCGAGGGGTTTTCCCCTTGACGAGGCCAAAAAACAAAAAAGCCGCTCTGAAGCGGCTTTAGGCGATAAAGTTCATATTTTACTTTATCTTCGTTTCCTTGAATTCGACGTGCTTGCGCGCGACCGGATCGTATTTCTTGAACGACAGCTTGTCGGTCTTGGTGCGGGCGTTCTTCTTGGTGACATAGAAATAGCCGGTGTCGGCGGTGGACAGCAGCTTGATCTTGATCGTGGCGGCCTTGGCCATGGCTTAATCCTGCAAGCGAAACCGGCGCAAAGTCTTAGGTGGACGAAGGGTCCAGTCGGACGAGGGCCAATGAACGAAAGGGGCCGGATCGCTCCGGCCCAAACTCGCGCGCAACATAAGGGTCGGTGGGTTTTTGTCAAGCCGCGTCGCGGCGCCGGGAGCGGCGAATTGGGCGCATCTGGCCAAAATTTCGGCGCCTAAAATCCCTTCAGCCATGCCCAGGAGAAATTGAACCTCTGGCCTCGCGAGGCGTTCCGAGACTAAGATTGTTTGTTCTGCAATGGATATCGGTGACGTCATGCGCGGTATTGTCCCCAGCCTTCTTGTCCCTCTCGCCATTTTATCGTTTCCGGTCGCTTCGCAGGCAAAGGTCCAAATTACCATTAATCTGTCGACGCAGACGATGGATGTCGAAGCCGCCGACGGCTCTTATACATGGCCGATTTCTTCGGCGCGCGCCGGCTACGTGACGCCCGACGGAACCTTTTCGGTGCAGCGCATGGAAAGGATGCATTATTCGAAAAAATACGACAATTCGCCCATGCCGCATTCGATCTTTTTCCACGGCGGCTTCGCCATCCATGGCAGCTACGAAACTCGCTGGATCGGCCATCCCGCCTCGCACGGCTGTGTGCGCCTTTATCCGGCCGATGCGGCCACGCTCTATTCCCTGGTGAAAGCGGAGGGGGGCGCGACAATCCACATCATTGGCTCCCCGCCAGTCACCAATTATCGCCGAGCGCGCTATTCGGAACGCGCGCGCCATTACGGAAGAAACCGCGGGCGCCATGAGCGCAGCGACATGATCTTCGGTATCTTCCCGATCTTCTGATTGATCCCGACTGGGTAGGAAGCCTTACGTCCCCTTGGTCCGCAGCCGAAAAGGGCCGGCGAAAGCGGCGATCAGAGCCAGATAGGCGGCGAAGAACAGCGATAAAGCGTCAAAGAGACCGTGCGGGGGCGCGAGGTCGAGGCCGAGGCCGAGCGCCGGCGGCCCCGCGATCATGCCGGCTGCATACATCATGATATAGGAGGCGTTGGCCGCGCTCAGCCGGCTCCCATGGAATTTTTCCGCCAGAATGGCGAGGCCCACCGGATAAAGACCGCCGACGACGCCGCCCCAGACGAAAAGAGCGAAGGCGTAAACGGTCCGATGCGCCGCCAGGACGGGGAGACTTGAGGCGCCGATGAAGCCGACGAGGCCGAAAAGGGCGAGCAGGCGGGTTTTTCGCGCCCGGTCGGCGATCACGCCGATCGGAATGGGAAAGACGACATTGCCCAGGGCGATCAAGGTGAGCTGGAAGATCGACCAGGACGGCGAAAAGCCAGCGCGCAGGCCGAAGACCGGCAGGAGCCCGTTCAATCCGGTTTCGAGCGCGCCATAGAGAAGGCCGGTGGCGAGCGCTATGGGCGCGGCGAGGAAGATTTTCTTCAGTTCGGGTCGGGCTGCGCCCTTCATTTCCACCGCGCCCGCCTCGCCCGCCCAGATCACGGGGACGGCGGCCGCGCCGATCAGTCCGGCGGCGACGAAAAAGGGCAATAAGCCCTTGGCGCCGGTCAGGCTGAGGAGGGCCGGCCCGACGGCGAAGCCGAGCGCCAGGACGGTCGCGTAAAGGCCCAGGACCATGCCGCGCTGGCCGCGCGGCGCGGCGGCGGAAATCCAATATTCGCTGACAACGAATATGACGGTGAGCGACAGGCCGAAGAGAGCGCGAAGACCGAGCCACACGCGGTAATCGGGAATGAAGGCGAAAGCGAGCAGCGAGCCGACGCCGAGCGCAATGGAGACGATCAGAAGAGGGCGCAGGCCGAAAAGGCGGCCAAGATAGGGTGTCAGCGGCGCGCCGACCAGCGCGGCGAGGCCGGTCACAGCGACATGGAGGCCATTGGTTCCCGCCGGAAAGCCGGCGGCCTCCAGCCGCAGCGACAGGAGCGGAATGACCAGAGACAGGCCGACGCCGACGATGGATATGCAGGAAATGGCGGCGGCGAGACTCCTGCGGGTCGGCGAATCGAAGGCGGAAAACATGGGCGCTTTATAGCGCATGTCGCCGGGGAGGGCCGAAAGCGCCGAGTTCGCCGGTACTTCCAACCGCAATTGCGACAAATTGCCGCAGGACAAAATAGCATATTCAAATATTCACATATTCTTGTATCTTGTTTGTGGAATGAGCGGTCGGGGGGCGATTAATATCAGCATAGACGCGCTTGACCCAGGCCGAAACAAGGAAACGCAAATGGGAGCGACAAATGCGTAAATTCACTGTTCCAGTGCTCGCGGCCGGATTGAGCCTGCTGGCGACCACCGCCTTCGCGCAGAACACGACTCAACAGCAGAACCAGCCCAATCAGCCGCAGCAGCAGGCCCAGGTCCCGCCGCCGCCGGCTTACGGCCCCTATGGCGGCTATTATCGTCCCTATGCCGGCGGTTATGGCCCCTATTACGGCGGCTATGGCCCCTACGGCTATGATGACTACTATGGCCGGGGTTATGGCTACGGCCGCGGCCACGCGCGCGGCCACTTCAACCTCAACTTTGGCGGCGACGGCGACATGTTCGGCCGCGGCTGGGGCCGGAACCGCTGGAACGACTGGGATCGCGGCGGCTATGGCCCGTGGGATCGCGGCGGTTGGGGTCCGTTTGACCGCGGTTGGTGGTGAGGCGTCGGGCGTGGGAACAGACGGCGTCGTCCGGCGTGATTTCGTGACGACGAGGAGTTTGTAATAGCGTTCCGTCTGCTCCCTTGCCCATCGTGACGCGTGAGAGCCTTCTGCGATTGAGTTCAATTGCGGAAGGCTTTTTTATGTCCTGAGCGCGCATGTTTTTCCGGGATAGACGCGAGGCTCCTATAGTTCCTCCCGCCGCCATTGGCCGTAAAGCTCGTAGAAAAAGGGAACGGGCGCGGCGAGGCTGAAATCCGCCGCCATTTGTCTGCGCACTTCCGACAGCACCCGGCGGGTGATTCGCGGCAGGTCAAGTTGTTCCGCTTCCTTCAGATCAATCCATACGAGTTCCACCAGTTCCGCCTGCGCATGGACGAAGCCGTCGATTTTCCTGGCGATATTCTTGGCGTCGAGAACGAAGAAACGGGTGTCGAAACGTTTCGTGCGTCCCGGCGGGGTGATGGCGCGGGCGACGAAACGCATTTCATGCAGATCGGGCAGGCGCTTCTGTTGCGCGTAGAGACGCCAGGCGTCGGGCGTCGGCGCCTCCGATCCATCGAAACCGTCCGCGCCGATGACGATGCCCGTCTCCTCGAACGTCTCGCGGATCGCGGCGAGAGCAAGGGCGCGGGCGAAGGAGGGCGTGGCTCCTCGCCGGCGCGCCATCAATTTCGCTTCGACGCGCGGGTCGAGCGGGCAGGCGACTTTCATCCTGCGGTCGGCCGGCTCGACCCGCCCGCCGGGAAAGACGAATTTGCCCGGCATGAATTTATGCGACTCATGGCGCTTGCCCATGAGAACTTTCGCGTTTTCGTCCTTGCGCTCGACCAGGATCAAAGTCGCCGCGTCGCGCGGACGCAATCGCGGCTTGCGCGGCGCCGGGGCGGCGGCCTCGTTCAATTGGAATCCTCCAGGGGCTCGCCGCCAAAGCCGTGCATCCGCAGCGCCCATTGAACGCCGATGATCGCCCCTTTCACCGGCTGCAGCAGACCGAGGCAGAGCGCGGCGGCGAGGAGCGGCCAGGCGACCATTTGCAGCCACTCGGAAATATCGGGAAACCATTCCTGCTGGACGAGAACCAGAGCCAATATGACATGGCCGACGATCACCAGGGCAATATAGGTCGGCATGTCATCGGCGCGATGATGGAACAATTCCTCCTTGCAGACGGGGCAATGGTCGCGAACTTTCAGATAGCTGCAAAAGATTTTGCCTTTGCCGCAACGCGGACAGCGGCAAAGCATGCCGCGCCTGACCGCCCGCCAGACCGGGCGGCCCTTCTCGCCGCCATATTCCCCGACAAAGGTTTCCATCGCTGTCCCCGTCTTATGTCTCGCGTCGGATTTGAGCGCGCCGGCGAAAGGCGCCGCCTCTCCACCCGCTTCACGCTGATTGCGCCGCCGGGCTGGCGGCTTGCTCACCAGCTATCCTCCGGATAGTCGTGATCGAATCCATGCATTTTCAGCGCCCATTGATACGCCACGATCGCGCCTTTCACTATGGGCAGGAGCACGAGGGAGAGCGCCGCGCCGAACATCGGCCACATGACCATTTGCGCCCACTGCGGAATATCGGGGGCGACGTCCTGCTGCAGGAGGACCGAGGCGAGAACGAAGTGGCCGACAATGACCAAAGTGACATAGGGCGGCATGTCGTCGGCGCGGTGATGAAAAAGTTCCTCGCCGCAGACCGCGCAGCGATCGGCGACTTTCAGATAGGCGCGGAAGATTTTTCCCTCGCCGCAGGACGGGCAGTGCATGTGCAGGCCGCGATTGAGCGCCGGCCAGACCGGTCGGCCCTCTTCGCCGCCATATTCCCGGACAAACGTCCTCATCGGCGCCCCCGTTTCTTCGCCGCCTTGGCCTTCACCGCGCCGGCCCGCCCGATCCGCGCCTTGCCTTCGCTCAACATTTCGAAACGCAGGGCGCCGGCGAAAGGCGCCGCCTCGACCAGTTTCACCGTGACCGCGTCGCCGAGTTGATAGGATTCGCCGGTCCGCGACCCGACCAGAGCGTGATGCGCCTCGTCATAGCGGAAGAAATCCGCGCCGAGCGTCGCCGCCGGAACGAAACCGTCGGCTCCGGTCTCGTCGAGCCTGATGAAGAGGCCGACCCTGGTGACGCCGCCAATGCGGCCGGCGAAAGTCGCGCCGATTTTTTCGGCGAGAAAGGTCGCGATCAGCCGGTCGGTCGTCTCGCGCTCGGCCGCCATGGCGCGCCGCTCGGCCGCCGAAATGCGGGCGGCGATCTCGGCCAGATGTTCGCGGCTCAACTCCGGCAGGCCTCCCGGCCCGAGGTCGAGGGCGCGGACCAGCGCGCGATGGACGATGAGATCGGCGTAGCGCCGAATTGGCGAGGTGAAATGGGCGTAGCGGCGCAAATGCAGGCCGAAATGGCCGTAATTTTCCGCCACATATTCGGCTTGCGCCTGCGTCCGCAGCACGATCTCGTTGACGACGTTCTCGTGCTCGGTGCCGCGCGCTTTGCCGAGAATATCGTTGAACTGCGACGATTTGATCACCTGGCCCTTGGCGAGCCTGATGCCGATCGTGGCGAGGAATTCGGAAAGCGCATTGAGCTTTTCGACGGTCGGCTCGCCATGGGCGCGATAGATGAGATGCGACTTCTCCGCCTCGAGCGTTTCGGCGGCGGCGACATTGGCGAGGATCATGAATTCCTCGATCAGCCGATGCGCTTCGAGACGCGGCGGAACCAGAACGCGATCGACCGTTCCGTCCTCCTTGAGCAAAATCTTGCGTTCGGGCAGGTCGAGTTCGAGCGGCCCGCGTTTCGTCCGGGCGACTTTGGTCGCCTCATAGGCGCGCCATAAAGGCTGCAGGACGGAATCGAGCAGCGGCTTCGTCGTCTCGTCCGGCCGCCCGTCGATCGCCGCCTGCGCTTGGCTGTAGGAGAGTTTCGCCGCCGAACGCATCATGACGCGGTGAAAACTGTGGTCGATCTTGCGGCCGTCCTTGCTGATGCGCAGCCGGCAGGCGAGGGCCGGGCGGTCCTCGCCGGCGCGCAAGGAGCAGAGATCGTTGGAAATGCGCTCCGGCAGCATGGGCACGACGCGGTCGGGGAAATAGACTGAATTGCCGCGGTCGAGCGCCTCGCGATCAAGCGCGGAGCCGGGGCGCACGTAATGGGAAACGTCGGCGATGGCCACGGTGACGACGAAGCCTTTTGCGTTGTCGGGCGCATCGTCCGGCGCGGCGAAAACCGCGTCGTCATGGTCCTTGGCGTCGGGCGGGTCGATGGTGACGAGCGGCAGCGAGCGCCAGTCCTCGCGTTTGAACCCTTCAGCCTCCATTCGCGCCGGCTTGGCCGCTTCGGCCGCTTCCAGCGTTTCGGGGCGGAACAGGTCGGGAATGCCGTGCGTATTGATGGCGATGAGGCTGATCGCCTTCTCGCTGTTCATCGAACCCAGTTTTTCGCGCACGCGGGCGCGGGGAAGGCCGAGCCGGCCCCGCGAAAGCGTTTCGACGCTGACGAGGTCGCCGTCGCGCGCCTCGCCGCGATCGGCTTCGGCGACGACCAGTTCGCGGTCGCGATATTTCTTGTCCACCGGAACGATGCGCCCGCCGCGGCTGCGCGGGTCCTCGCGGAACACGCCGAGGATCCGCGCCTTGGCGCGCGACAGCAGCTTGATCACGCGGCCGGAATAACCGGGGCCGCCCGTCTCGCGCAGGGTCGCGACGCGCAAAAGCGCCCGGTCGCCTACTCCCGGCGCCGGCTGGCCGGTTTTCAGCTTTTTCGGCGCGAACAGAACGATTTTGGGAACCGGGCCTAGGTCCTCGTCCCATTCGGCCGGCGAGGCGATCAGATCGCCGTCTCGGTCGCGCTCGACAATATCGGCGAGCACGACCGCGGGCAGGGCGCCCGGCTTATGAAAGCCCTTGCGCGAGCGTTTGACCGCGCCTTCCGATTCGAGCTCCCTCAAAATCTTCTTCAGCTCGATCTTGTGGTCGCCGTGCAGGCCGAAAGCGCGGGCGATCTCGCGCTTGCCGATTTTTTCCGGATGGGGTCGGCCCTGTTTCTCCGCCTCCTCGCGCTCGCGGGCGATGAAAGCGAGGATTTCCGCGCGAGTGGGGATGGGGTGTGTCTGTTTCGGCATGGAGCGAAGATAGGGACGGAAGGCCAGCGCGTCACGGGGGGATTGCCTTTCCTGCAATGGGAAAAGGCATGGCGACTGAAAATATGAGCAGGAACATTGCGGCTTGAGGCGAAAGCATGCGCCTTTCGGCCATAATTTTTTGCGCTATCCGGACGCGACGGACGGAGGCCGCATGATTCTCCCATTGAAGAAAAACGACCGAGCCAAGCTGGTCCGAATCGGCGACCGGGAATTTCTCACCAAAGGCTTGAACCATTCCTTCTGGGGCGACGCCTTCCACGACAGCATGAGCGCGTCCTGGCCGGTGTTCTTCCTCGGATTTGCCGGCTATTTCGTCCTCATCAACTTTTTTTTCGCCTTTCTCTATTGGCTCGGGGACAACGCCGTCGCCAACGCCCGGCCCAATTCCTTCGCCGACCTGTTCTACTTTTCCATCGAGACCCTCGCCACCGTCGGCTATGGCGACATGCATCCGCGTACCGATTACGCCCATTTCATCGCGACCTTGGAGATATTCGCCGGACTGTCCACCCTGGCGGTTTTCACCGGCCTGATTTTCTCCCGCTTCTCGCGCCCGCGGGCGCGCGTCATTTTCGCCAATGTCATGACCCTGGCGCGCCATAAGGGTCGCAACATGCTGATGGCTCGCCTCGCCAACGCGCGCCATTCCGCGGTCAACGAGGCGCGGGCGGAAATCTGGCTGCTTTATTCGGAGGAAACGCCGGAAGGCGTGCGCTTCCGCCGCTTCAGGAACCTTCCTCTGACCCAGAGGCGCAACCCGATCTTCGCCTTTTCCTGGACCCTGTTCCACCCGATCGACGAACATAGTCCCCTTTATGGCCTCGGACCCGATCAGTTCGAAGCGATGGACGCCTATTTCGTCGTCATTTTCGAGGGCGTCGACGAAATTTCCGCCCAAAGGATGCGCGCGCGCCAGGGCTACGGTCTGACGGATTTGCGATTTGGCCAGGTATTTTCCGATATTCTCACTTCGTCCGAGAACGGCCTGCCACAGCTCGATTACGGCATGATCCACGCCACCGAGCCGCAGGCGGGAGAGGACTAAATCAAGCCGAGTTCCGAAAGTTCGCGGCGCAATTCCTCCGGCATGTCGGCGAGCGCCGCGCCGCCGCCGGCCTTAAGATCGGGCGGCGCGTCCTTTTCCATCAGATAGCGCCAGCCCTGAAAGGCGCGGCAGGGGCGAGGCAGGACGGGAACGACCTCGTCGTCCAATTGCAGAGCGCAGCGCCTTGTCCCGGCGGAATCGACGAAAGGCTCGATCCCGATCAATTTTTGTCGCGCGGAAATCTGTCCCTTGATCACCCAGTAAAGCGAGCCGCCGTCGAGCAGTTCCTCGGCGCGTTTGGGAAACATGCGCGTGACATGGGCGTGGACCGGGGAATCGCGGCGCCGGCGCGCGATCCATTCAGTCAGATCGGCGATTGAATCCGCCCCGACGCATAGCTTGATCAGATGGAGAGCCATGGTCCATTTTTATCGCAGGCGCGCAGCGGCGGCAAAAGGCTTGCCTTTTTTCTCCATCGGGCCATCTATCCCTGAGCAGGGAGGCGGCTTTGGGCGAGGCGGACAAGAGACAGGTTTCCCCGACGGAGCCGCAGTCGGATATAGAGGCGTTTCTCGACGCTGTGCGCAAGACGCCGGTGAAAACCTCCTCCGAGCGCGGCCGGCTGATTTTCGCGCTCGACGCCACGATGAGCCGCCAGCCCACCTGGGACCTTGCCCAGCAGTTGCAGGCGGAAATGTTCAAAGCCGCGGCCTCCGTCGGCGGCCTCGATATCCAGCTTGTCTATTTTCGGGGCTTTTCCGAATGCCGGGCCTCACGCTTCATGCGCGACGGCTCAGGGCTTGCCGCCGCCATGGCGCGGATTTCGGTGCAGGGCGGCCAGACCCAGATCGGCAGGGTTTTGCGGCATATTCGCGCCGAACAGGCGGAAAGGTCGGTCGGCGCCTTCGTCTATATCGGTGATTCCATGGAAGAAAGGGCCGACGATCTGGCGCGCGTGGCGGGAGAACTGGGCTTGCGCGGCGTGAAGGGATTCTTTTTTCACGAAGGCGCCGATCCTGGCGCCGCGGCGACTTTCAAGGACCTGGCGCGGCTTACCGGCGGCGCCTACGCCGCTTTCGATTCGGGCGCGGCGGCGCGTCTCGCCGGGCTCTTGAAGGCCGCCGCCGCTTATGCCGCCGGGGGCTTCGTCGCGCTGGAGGCGCGGGCGCGCCGGGGCGAAGCGGAAGCGCGTCTCCTGCTCGCGCAGATGAAGTGACGGCGGGTCCACATGCCGATCTTGCTCCTGGGATTGCTGGCGCTGATCCTCTCGGTTTACGCCCTGCGCCAATTAGGACGGGCGCGGCCAGCGCAGCTTGCGGCCAACATCCGCTATGGCGGCGGCTTCCTGGCGGCGGCGGCGGCCGTGCTGATTCTGCTGCGCGGCCGACTCATCCCGGCCTTGGGCCTCGGCGGTCTGTCGCTTTATCTGTTTTACGGCGAGAATTTTTCCTGGCGCAAAGTCCATGACTGGACGCAGGCGCGGCAAAAGGCCCGGCACACGTCCCGGGCGAGCGCCGCTTTCGTCGCCATGACGCTCGACCATGCGACCGGCGAGGTGGACGGGGAGGTTGTGGCCGGCCCCTATGCCGGCCGCAAATTGTCGGCGATGTCTTTCGCCGAATGCGAAGATCTCTATTTCGACTGCCTGGCGAGCGACTCCAATTCGGCGCGGCTGCTAGAGACTTATTTCGACCGCCGGTTTACCGGATGGCGTCGCGCAGGAGAGCGTGACGCGAACGCGCGGGACGGCGGGCGGCGGCGGCGGCGCGGCGGCGGCGACGGCGAAATGTCCGAGAACGAAGCTTATCAGACGCTCGGTCTTCGACCGGGCGCGAGCGCGGACGAGATTATTCGGGCGCACCGCCGCCTCATGAAGGAACGCCATCCCGACCACGGGGGGACGACGGATGAGGCGGCCCGCATCAACCAGGCCAAGGACAGACTGCTGCGACGTCACGGCTGACACGCTCCCCTTACGCAAACTGACACACCTTTCGAGCCGGCATGAGCCGGCAAGACTCAATCCTTGATGGCGAAACAGCGGAATCCGGAGGATTTCAGCGCCCGGCAGGCGGCTTCAGCCCTGGATGCCTCCAGTCCGGCGAATCGGGCCCGATAGAGGGTCGACCCGCCAATGTTGACCTTTTCCGTAAATGGCCGCGCCCCGCGCAAAGCGGCGCTCCTCTTGGCCTTGGCGCGGGCAAGCAGGCCCCGCGCCTTTTCCACGTCGTCGGTCGCGCCGATCTGGATCATCCAGCCCGACACCGGCGGCTTTTCGGCCACGGCCACATCCTCGGTGCGCCGCTGGTCATGCGCCCGGCGTTCGGCTCTCGCCCCGGTCCTGGATTTGGCGCCGGACTCGAATCGCGTGCTGTCGCGATAAGCGACGACGGCGGAGGGGCCGACGACCCAATGCATGACGGTGGGCGTGATCGCGCCCTTGGAGCGGTCGCCGCGACCTGCGGTCGAGCCGTCGGTGGCGTCGCGGCGGCCGATGGCGGCGGTGACGTCACGGCGGTCGATTTCCGGCTTTTCCTGTTCTGCCGCCGTCACATAGGCCGGACGCGCCCGGAGCGTGGACTCCATCGACGCCGGCTCCCGCGCCATGGAGCGGTGTTGTTTCTCCGGCTCGGGCGCGCGCGCCGGGCCGGTCTTGTCGATATAGGCCCTGATGAGGGAAGTCATGTAATTGTCGCGCGAACGCCATGTTCTGCCGCCCATGACCACCGCGATCAAATAATGGCCGTCGCGCCGCACCGAGGTCATAAGGTTGAAGCCGGAGGCGTTGGTGAAGCCGGTCTTGATTCCGTCAACGCCGGGGATCCGGCCGAGCAGGTGGTCGTGGTTGCGGATCCTGCGGCCCTCGTAGACGAACGAGCGCAGCGAGAAATAATGGAAATATTGCGGAAAGCGCTTCCTTATGTCGCGGCCGAGCACGGCGAGGTCGGCGGCGGTGGTGAGTTGCCTGGCGTCGGGGAGACCGGAAGCGTTGACGTAGGAAGTGTGCGTCATGCCCAGTTCATGCGCCTTGCGGGTCATTTCTTCGGCAAAGCGGCTTTCCGTCCCGGCGAGGCGCTCGGCCACCGCCACGGCGATGTCATTGGCCGACCGGGTGACGATGGCCTTGATGGCGTTGTCGACGGTGATGACCTGGCCGGGGCGCAGGCCCAATTTGGTCGGCGCCTGCGCGGCCGCATGGGCGGATATCGGTATGACGCTGTCGAGGGCGATCTGTCCTTTTTGAAGCCGCTCGAACAGGAGATAGAGCGTCATCACCTTGGTGAGCGAGGCCGGATGGCGCAGGGCCTCGGCGTTGGAGGCGAAAAGGACCCGGCCGGTCGCGCCGTCCTCCACGATGACCGCGCCGGTGGCGGTGCGGGAGGAATAGGCGACAGGGTGGCGCGAATGACGCGCGTGATGGGCGTGGCGCCCGTGATGATGATGATGATGATGGTGACGGTGTTGCGCTGCGGCGGGGGTGGCGATCAAGACGCCGGCCAGCGCGGCGACGAGCCCCGGCAGGACGCCCCTGGACGCTAACGGCGCGCGAAAAAAAGAAGACAACATTACCAACCAGTCCCGATTCTCGACCCGATCAGACGACGCGCCCCCCGCTTGGCCGGCGTCTTTTGATCGTCACCGAACTCTAAGAAAATGCGGTTACTCCGGCGTTAACGGGTGGACGCGGAGCGCATCGCAAAAAGTTTTTGTGCACCGCAGCATTTTTTATTGACTTTTTGTGCGGTGCATATAAATTGTCATTGAGCAGCGGGGAGCGCCGCTCAGGTTTTCCGGCCGCGAAGGGCGGCCGCCAGCATAAGGGACACCGTCATGGCCACCAATTTCGAAGAATATCAGAATTTCGGCAAGGAGCAGCTCGAGGCCGTCCAGGCCGCCGCCACCGAAGTTTCCAAGCAGCTCCAGGCGATCGCCGCCGAGGCGACCGACTATTCGAAGAAGTCGCTCGAAAGCGGTTCCGCCTTCGTCGAGAAGCTGCTCGGCGTCAACAAGCTCGAAGACGCGATCAAGCTGCAGCAGGACTACGCCAAGTCGTCCTATGAAGGCTTCGTCGCGCAAGCGACCAAGATGGGCGAACTCTACGCCAATGTCGCCAAGGTAGCGTTCAAGCCGGTGGAAGGCGCGATCGCCAAGGTCAAGGCCGCCGTCAACGTCTGATTTCCCGAGCGTTTCGTCGTCGCGCGCGGCCGCGGAGCGCTTGCGTTAGTGTCGCGTTGAAGTTGCAGCGGACCCAAAGTTTCGCGTTCGGTCCGAAGCATGCGTTCGAGCCCGGCCAGTCGGCCGGGCTTTTCATTTGCGCAAAGATTAGGCTCGGCGCAAGAATTACGGCGCAAGATGATCCGCATGGGGCTGAGTCGGCCGGGGAAAAATCCCGGCGGGCCCTGGCGAGAGGCGTAAGCGGCGCCTAAATTGCATCGGTCGGTCCGCGTCTCGCGAAATTTGGTGGACGCCCAAACTTAAGGCGGAATTGTCGCGTTATATGGAAGGAAGCGAGGTTTGCGCGGATAGTATTGCGATTACGGGAGAGGATGGCCTTGTCCACGCAAATGAGGGAGAGCATGCGCATTGGCGGCGAATCAGCCAAAATGATTCCCCTTCTGGCGGCGAAGGGCGGACGGAAATCGTCGGGCGACAACCAGGGTTCGGGCGCCGGAACGTCCGTCATCACGAGGTCGAAGACTCAGGTTCAGCGGCCGTCCATGTATCGCGTGCTGTTGCTCAACGACGATTATACGCCCATGGACTTCGTCATTTCGGTGCTGTGCATTTACTTCCACAAGGATCTCGAGGACGCCAACCGTATCATGTGGCAAGTACATAATAACGGGGTAGGCGAATGCGGCGTCTACACTTACGAAGTCGCCGACACCAAAGTGACTCAGGTGATGGATTACGCCAGGAAGCATCAGCATCCGCTGCAATGTGTCATGGAAAAGAAGTGAGGCCGAGCTTATGCCGTCATTCTCGCGCAACCTCGAACAAACCCTTCATCGAGCTCTGGCGCTCGCTTCAGAGCGCCGGCACGAATACGCCACGCTCGAACATCTGCTGCTGAGCCTGATCGACGACACGGAAGCCGCCGCCGTCATGCGCGCCTGTTCGGTCGATCTCGACGCTCTGCGCAAGAATCTCAACGGCTATATCGAGAACGAGCTGGAAAACCTCACCACCGAACTGCACGAGGACCCGAAGCCCACCTCGGGTTTCCAGCGCGTGATCCAGCGCGCCGTCATCCATGTGCAATCGTCGGGCCGCGAGGAAGTGACGGGCGCCAATGTGCTGGTGGCCATTTTCGCCGAGCGCGAGAGCCACGCCGCCTATTTCCTGCAGGAGCAGGAAATGACCCGCTATGACGCGGTCAACTACATCAGCCATGGCATCGCCAAGAGGCCGGGCCTCAACGATCCGAGCAAGACGCCGCGCGGCGTCGAAGAGGAAGC
This sequence comes from uncultured Rhodoblastus sp., assembly GCA_964425315.1. Taxonomy (GTDB): domain Bacteria; phylum Pseudomonadota; class Alphaproteobacteria; order Rhizobiales; family Beijerinckiaceae; genus Rhodoblastus. The sequence continues at coordinate 22,976 of CAYRNB010000018.1, read as the reverse complement.
GGAGCGCTCCGAATCGGCGCGCGAGGGCAAGGATCCCGACGCCAAGAAGAAGGAAACCGCGCTCGAGGCCTATTGCATCAACCTGAACGCCAAGGCGCGGGACGGACGCATCGATCCGTTGATCGGCCGCGAGGCCGAGGTTCTGCGCACCATTCAGGTCCTGTGCCGGCGCCAGAAGAACAATCCGCTGCTGGTCGGCGATCCCGGCGTCGGCAAGACCGCCATCGCCGAAGGGCTGGCGCGGAAAATTGTCAAGGGCGAGACGCCGGAAGTGCTGAAGGGCGCGACGGTCTATGCCCTCGACATGGGCGCGCTGCTCGCCGGCACGCGCTATCGCGGCGATTTCGAAGAGCGCCTCAAGCAGGTGATGAAGGAGATCGAGCAGCACAAGAAGGCCATCCTCTTCATCGACGAAATCCACACCGTCATCGGCGCCGGCGCGACTTCGGGCGGCTCGATGGACGCGTCCAACCTTTTGAAGCCGGCGCTGGCCCAGGGCGGCCTGCGCTGCATCGGCTCGACCACCTACAAGGAGTTTCGGCAATATTTCGAGAAGGACCGCGCCCTGGTGCGGCGCTTCCAGAAGATCGACATCAACGAGCCGTCGATCCCGGACACGATCGAAATCATGAGGGGACTGAAGCCCTATTTCGAGGAATTCCACAAGCTGCGCTACACCAATGACGCGGTGAAGGCGGCGGTCGAGCTTTCCGCCCGCTACATCCATGACCGCAAATTGCCCGACAAGGCGATCGACGTCATCGACGAGACCGGCGCGTCGCAGATGCTGACGCCGGAGGCCAAGCGCAAGCGCATCATCGGCGTCAAGGAGATCGAGACGACCATCGCGACGATGGCGCGCATTCCGCCAAAATCCGTGTCCAAGAACGACGCCGAAATCCTGCAGAATCTCGAAACGACGCTGCGGCGCGTGGTCTATGGCCAGGATACGGCGATCGCCGCCCTGGTGGCGTCGATCAAACTGGCGCGCGCCGGCCTGCGCGACGCAGAAAAGCCGATCGGCAGCTATCTGTTCTCCGGCCCGACCGGCGTCGGCAAGACGGAGGTGGCCAATCAGCTCGCCAAGGCGCTCGGCGTCGAAATGGTGCGCTTCGACATGTCGGAATATATGGAGCGCCACACCGTCAGCCGGCTGATCGGCGCGCCGCCCGGCTATGTCGGCTTCGAACAAGGCGGCCTGCTCACCGACGCCATCGACCAGCATCCCCATTGCGTGCTGCTGCTCGACGAGATCGAGAAGGCCCATCCCGACCTCTACAATATCCTGCTGCAGGTGATGGACCATGGGAAGCTCACCGATCACAACGGCAAGCAGATCAATTTCCGCAATGTGATCCTGATCATGACCACCAACGCCGGCGCGGCCGATCTCGCCAGAGCGAGCTTCGGCTTCACCCGCAACAAGCGCGAGGGCGACGATTTGGAGGCGATCAACCGCATGTTCGCGCCGGAATTCCGCAACCGGCTCGACGCCACCGTGACCTTCTCCCATCTGCCCACCGAGGTCATCGCCAAAGTGGTGGACAAATTCGTCATGCAGCTCGAGGCTCAGCTCGCCGATCGGAACGTCTCGATCGAATTGTCGGACGAGGCGCGTCTGTGGTTGGTCCAGCGCGGCTATGACGAGGCCATGGGGGCGCGGCCGATGGCGCGCGTCATTCAGACCCATATCAAGACGCCGCTCGCAGACGAGGTTCTGTTCGGCCGGCTGAAGCACGGCGGCACGGTGCGGGTGGTGGTGGCCGGTTCGGGCGACGAGTCCAAGCTGGTTTTCGTCTTCCCGGACGGTCCTGTCCTGCCGCGGCCGGACAAGGAAATCGTCGAGGCCAGCCGCAAAAAGGCGAAGCGCGAGGCGGAAGCGCGCGTGAAAGGCCGCAAGCCCAAGGAAGACCCGCAGCCGGCGTGAGCCGGCCGGCGACGGACGAACTCGCTGGGGCCTGTTAACCGTAGCTGTCGCAGGCCCCTAACCAATTTTTCACGGCGTCGCGATGCGGCGCCGCATTTTTTTGCAATCGCTCAATTTAACGATGTCGCTTTAACGTCGCCTGCGAGATGGGCGGCTATTTTCCCCAACGGCAATCCTTTTTCAAATGCCCATTTTCAGGACGAAGTCATGGACTCCTCTCTACACTCTCCAACCCTCATCGCAATCCGCTCCTGGCAGGACGCTTTGCGCGCCCTGGTTCCCCTGGCGGAGGTTTTCGCTTCAACGGCGGCGCTTCTGGTCGGCGTCACATTGATCGCCGAACTGCCGGCGGTCCAGGATTTCGTCCACGCTTCGCCTTATCGCGCCTGGCTTGCGGGTGTTTTCTTCGACATTTGCCGCGTCTTCTTCGCCGCGCCGCTGGTCATAGCCGTGTGCCGCTATGTGCTCCTCGGCGAGGAAATCCAAGCCTACCGCTTCGTCTGCCGTGAAAAGCGCCCGCTGATCTTCTTTGTGTTTCTGAATTTCCTTTTTCTCTCGCAAGCGGCCTTCAGCGCAATGGCCGGCGCGGCGAAAAGTCTCGGCGCGGTGTCGACCGGAACGCTCTCCTTGCTCTTTTCCGCTACCCTTCTCCTGGCGCTCGCCATCGCCATCTTCGCCGTTGTGCTGAAGCTCCTCTTGTTTATCCCGGCGCTCGCCATCGAAGTGGAGGGCGCCGGATTCGGCGCTCCTCTGAGCGGCGAGGCGGGCCGGTTCTGGATGATTTTTCAGACCTTGCTGCTCACTGGCGCGCCCGTGGCCGTGGCGGTCCTTGGTTTCGCATTGTGGTCCGAGGCCGGCTATGGAAGGGAGCCGACGTCCGCGTTTCAGCCGCTCTTCTCCTTCTTCGTCCCTCTATGGCTGGCGGTCGCGGCGGCCATGGCGTCGCGGCTGCATCAAATGCTGGGCTAGCCCGGGCAAGGTTTGCGCAAGCGCGGCGCGCAAGAATAGCGATCGAGCTCTTTTCGGCCGAAGGTTTGCGCATCACACATCGCCCGCTCCGGGTGTACGGGCGAGCGATTGTATTCTTTCAAAGCGCGTAACTTAAGCGCCGGCCGGCTGCAGTCCTACTTTCCGGACGACAGCCAGCGCGCCGCTGGCGTTTTCACGGGGCCGGCGAGCAGGGGAGGCGCAGCCCTCTCGAGTAAGGAGGAACGTCGCGGAAAGGCTGCGGAAATCGTCGCGATGCCGCCGCGCAAGGCGTTTTGAACGGCGGCGACCAATTCATCCGGAGGGCAGGGCTTTTCGAGAAAATCGGAGGCGCCCTGGGCGAGCGCCGCCTGGCGCAATTCAAGATCGTAGTCAACGGTGAGAACGATCACCGGCCAGTCCGGCCCCCAGCCGGACACCGCCGACAGGACCTCGAATCCCGTCGCCTCGTCGGCCATGTATATTTCGGTTAAGACGCAGCCTGGTTCAATCGGCGATCGCTGACGCAAGAATTTCTGCGCCGTAGAGAAGGTCTCGACCGAGAAACCTTCCGCCCCTAGTAGTAGTTTCAGCGACTCTCGCAGGACGGGGTCGTTGTCGATAACATAGACGATCGGCATCTAAACTTTATCCCGAATCGGCGGAGACGATTCTTGTGCGGCGCGAGATTCATAGGCCTCGCCATTACGGCAAGTAAAGTCGCAAAGGGTAGCCAAGGGAAAAGTCGCCTATGCGATGTGAGCCGCTTCGATCCTAGTGACGATTGTAAATCAAATACTTGTGTTGGCGAGCGTCAGGTTGCGTCGCAATTATCACATTTTTTTGACCATTCTTGCGCGCCGCGTCCATCTTTCGGTCAGGCGGCGGGCGGACGGATGTCGTCGGGTGTGCGGGCGGCGGCAATGCGTTGATATTCCTCGCGGACGAAGTCAGGCCCATACTTGCGCTCCAGCCGCCGCACGGTGAAATGCCCCTTGGCCAGAGACTGGAAGTGCTGGATGAAGGCGACATTGATCGCCGCGCCGCCGAAAGCGCCGAGCGCCGGAGTCGCCTGTGCGAGCATCTTCTGGCTGACCACCACGCCGAAACGGGAGCCGATCTGCGCCATCAGCCGCACCAGGACGGGCGCGCCTTCGTCGATGACGCCGCGGCTGGCGATATAGCGCGCCGCCTCGCTCACCGAGCGCGCCAGCAGCGCGCGAATAGCGAAATAGCCTGATTCGGTCGTTTCGGCGCCTTCCTCGCGCCCATCCAGGGCGAAAACCTCGAGACAGGCCATGGCGGCCTCGGGATTTCCGAGATTTTCGCCCTCGCCGCGGGCGACGTCGGCGATGGAGCGCAGCATGAGCGTGGTCGTGACCGGCAGTTCGATCGGCAGGCCGGCCATGCCGAAGGCGCCGCCCGCCGCGCCCGAGGCGGCCGCCATGAATTTATGGGCGCGGTTGCGGTCGCGAATCGGTTTTTCCGCAAGACTGGCGATAGCGGCGCGAAGGGCGACGCGCATCGCCCCCATGGCCGCGCCGTTGATGACGCTGCGCGCTTTTTCGGGCGCCAGCTTCTTCGCCAGATTCAGTTGGCGGCCGACGAGGTTGGACAGCCGCATGGTGAGGCCGCCACGCTCAAGTCGCTGCACCGCGTCCATGAGCGCGGCATGGTCCGCGGGACTCATGCGTTTCATGTCGAATGTCGCATCCATGCGGCTTTCCACCCTCCGGGGGTAAAAGTGGCGGCTCAACCGCCACAATCAAGACCCGAATTAACCGTGTCGGCAATAGGAAGGTTAAAATGCGCGCTTTCCTCAGTATCGGCGCCAACCCGACTCCGGCGGCATGGTCGCTGTGTCATTCCTGAAAATAGGGGATTGCAGCGGAATACGAACAATTTGATCCAATCAGGCAAGGGAAATTTATACTTAACTCGAACAAAGACAAAAATGAACGCATTTGCCTAAAATGCGGCATTTTCACTTAGCGTGACACCAAATAGAGCCAGTCATTATTTCCCCATGACAGGGGAATGACATGCGCTTTTCGTCGATCAAGGCTTTCGGTTTCGCTTTTTGCGTTCTTCTCGCGCCCTTCGCCCGTAACACCGCCGTGGCCGGACAATATGTGGCCTATGCCTCGGTCGGTCAGGACACGTCCATTCCCTATGGCTGGATCCGCTTCTGCCAGCGCTACAGGGGCGAATGCAAGGGCGGCCCCGTCAAGCCCGAGGACGTCAATCTGACGCCGGCCGCCATGCGGGAAATTCGGCAGGTCAACAACTGGGTCAACCACAACGTCCAGCCGGTTTCCGACATGGATCATTGGGGCGTGATCGATCGCTGGGATTATCCGATGGACGGCAAGGGCGATTGCGAGGATTACGCCCTGATGAAGCGCAAGCTTTTGATCGAGCGCGGCTATCCGCGCCAAGCGCTGCTGATTACGGTGGTGCGGGACCAGGAGAACGCCGGCCACGCCATTCTCACCATCAAGACCAACCACGGCGAATTCATTCTCGACAACCTGACGGACAAGGTGAAGTCGGTGAGCCAGATCCCCTATCGCCTGGTCAAGCGCCAGAGCCAGGAAGACCCCAACGTCTGGGTGGCGCTCGGCCCGGTCGTCCCGACCTTGGTGGCCGCGAGGTGAAAATCGCTGCTCTTAACGCAAGACCCCGCTCCGGCGGGGTTTTTTGTTTCGCTTTTCTTTGCCGGCCGCTAATAGAGCGCCGATGCGCGTGGACCTTTTCGATTTCGACCTGCCGGAAGACAGGATCGCCCTGCGGCCGGCCGAACCGCGCGACGCGGCGCGCATGCTTGTTGTGGCGCCTAAGGCGCTGACCGACGCAGAGGTGCGCGACCTGCCGCATTATCTGCGTCCCGGCGACATTCTCGTGGTCAATGACGCCAAGGTCATTCCGGCGCAGCTTTTCGGCTCGCGCCGGCGCGGCGACGCCATCGCCCGGATCGAGGCGACCCTGCACAAGCGCGAGGACGATTCGCATTGGCGCGCCTTCGTGCGTCCGGCGAAAAAGCTGAAGATCGGCGAAAAAATCGCATTCGGCGGCCCAGCCGAGGGCGCCGCCTGCCAGGCCGGCGCGCTCTGGGCGATCGTGGAGGAAAAAACGCAAGGCGAGTGTCTCCTCGCCTTCAACCTTTCCGGTCCCTTTCTCGACGAGGCGATTTTGGCCCATGGCGCCATGCCGCTGCCACCCTATATCGCCGGCCGGCGTCCCGCCGACGCCCGCGACGTCCGCGACTATCAGACGCTTTTTGCGGAAAAATCGGGGGCGGTGGCGGCGCCGACCGCCGGGCTGCATTTCACCCCCGAATTGACGGAGGCGATCGAGAGGGCGGGCGCGAGGATCGAAAAGGTCACGCTTCTGGTCGGAGCCGGCACTTTTCTCCCCGTGAAGGCGGAGGACACCAGGGACCACCTGATGCACGCCGAATGGGGGACGATTGACGCCGCAGCCGCGGCGCGGCTCAATGAGGCGCGGGCGCGGGGAGGGCGGATTGTCGCCGTGGGCACGACAAGTCTCCGCATTCTCGAAAGCGCCGCCGACGAAAGCGGAAAGATAAAGCCCTTCGCCGGCGACACCTCCATTTTCATCACGCCAGGCTATGAATTTCGCGCCGTGGACGCGCTGATGACCAATTTCCACTTGCCGCGCTCGACCCTTTTCATGCTGGTCTGCGCCTTTTCCGGCCTGGAGCGGATGAGGGCGGCTTACGCTCACGCGATCGCGAATAATTATCGCTTCTATTCTTATGGCGACGCATGCTTGCTGCTTCGGGAATAGGATTTCGGGGCACGGCGACGAGTCGAAGCAATTAAGCTTCTCAAACAACTCGCAGATTTGCGGCTAATGTTGCACGAATGCAACAGACAGGGAGAGCCTAAAAGCTTAGGTTGGTTTAGCTCAGAATCGTCGTTTTTGGGGAGCGTATTGAAATGAAAAAAGAATTTCTCATCGGCGTCGCCGCGGCTCTTATCGCTGCGCCGGCTCTGGCGGGCGATCTGCCTGCCGACAAAGGAGAGCCCGTCTATATGGCGCCGCCGACCTGGGCCGGTCTCTACGTCGGCGCCAACCTCGGCGGGATCGGGTCAACCGGCAATTCGTCATTTCGATGCGTTAATTCGGGCGGCGGCACAACGGGCTGCCCCATCATCCCCAACCTGAGCCTTGATGACACCGGCATGCTCGGCGGCGTCCAGGCCGGCTATAATTGGCAGAGCGGCAATTTTGT
>CAYRNB010000018.1:11306-15725 GCA_964425315.1 uncultured Rhodoblastus sp. | reverse complement strand
CCGGCATGCTCGGCGGCGTCCAGGCCGGCTATAATTGGCAGAGCGGCAATTTTGTTTACGGTCTCGAAGGCGACTTTGACGGGTCGTCCCTCATCGTCAAAAATTCCGTCACCGGCTCCTTCCCCATAGTTGGCGGCGGGACCACCACTGGGACTTTCTCTTCGAAGGAGATTCTCAATTCGTTGGGAACCATCCGCGGCCGCGTCGGCCTTTCCCGGGGCGCCACGCTCTTCTATGTGACCGGCGGCTTGGCCTACGGCTCCGTCCAACTTGAAAACAACATCTCGAGCGTCAGCCAGGGCTCCGCCTACCCGAATTCAGCGAACGAGATCCTGGCCGGTTGGACCGCGGGCGGCGGCGTCGAATGGGCGTTCCTGCCGCACTGGTCGGTGAGGGCGGAAGGCCTTTACTACGATCTGGGTGATTACAATCTCACCACGGCCATTAACGGTTTTACCGCCGGCTCACGATTCAGCGTCAACGGCTGGGTCGCCCGCGCGGGCCTCAACTATAACTTCGGCGAGCCGCCGGTCTTGGCCAAATATTGATCCCTGCCGATCATTCTTTCTCCTTGAAAGCTCACGCCCCTGGGTCGATCCCCCGGGGGCGTTTTTTTTGAAAGCGTATCGCGGCCGCGCAAAAATCATCGCTTTTATTGCCGCGGCGACGCATGCTTGGCCCCGCAGGCGTGATGGACGAAATCCACGAAGTCGCGCCGACGGCGGAGATCGAAACCATGATGCCGCGGCGTCTCGCGCCTTATCTTCGCATTCTCGTTGCTTTTCTTGCCGCGTCGTCGCTTGGGGCAGCCCCGGCCTTGGCGCAAATGGCGATCGGGCCATTTCCCTACCAGCGAATGGTCAAAGGCGTCCCGGTGACGATCGAGGCGACGGCGCAGGTGAACGTCGCGCCGCAAGGCGGCGTTTCGCTGATCACCGCCAAGGTCCATGGCGACCTCTCCGACCTCCAGCGCAAGATCGGCGCGATCGTCGATCACTTCGAACTTCCCAACGACAAATGCGCCCGCAAGGGAATCGACAGGGTCAATCCCGTCGTCCGGCTGACGTCGAAATCCCTGAATGCGGAGGCGGATCGTGCGATGCTTACGATCGGCGGCGAGGTCGAACTCTGGACCTGCATGCGCGGCCCGAAAAAATCCGAGGTCGAATGGAAGGTCAGGAGAATCGGCCCGGTCAAGGTCCGCGTTCCCGTCGTCCACGGCTGGTCCGGCCGCATCCAGAACGAGGATGCGTCGCAGCCCTTCGAGGCGACCTTGCCGGCGCAATTGACGAAGCGGGACGAGAAGACAATCCGCCTCGTCCTCGGCCAGCCGCAAATCAGGATCGGCGGCCGCTACGCCTCGGTGACGCGAGGCGTGCTAAGAATCGCCCATGTGAACGTCAACCGGCTGGCCAAGGCGGCGCTGCGGCAGGCGATCGACCCGAAAAAACTTCAGGCGGCATTGCCGCCCGAATTGCAAAAGCTCGATATGCGAATCGAATCGGCGCGCTTCGCCAATGACCGTGGCCACCTGATCGTCGAAATGACGCTGACGGCCAAACTCGCGCCGGGAGCGGTCGCAACGCTCCTGCAGGCGATCCGGTCGCATTGATGCAACCGACTCGATCGACGCTGCGACGTCCCTGCGCCGCGCGATCAGCCTTTCACGTAGGTGAGGTGGCCGGTCAGGAAGCCCGCGTCGCCATCGGCGCGAAGCGCCAGCAGGCCGATTCCGGCGAGCAGGGCGATAACGAACAGGGCTTTTCCGCGCGAAACATAGAAACGCGAGCAAACCAGCGTGGTGACGGCGAGGATATCGAAGGCGAATTCCATCGCTTGGAGGTCGACCGCCGGATGTCCATAAGCTGGGGTCAAGGTCCGCCAGAGGAAGCTAATGATCAAATAGCTGCTAATGGCCAGGAAATAGACCCATTGACATTCTGGCGCCTTCAAACACGACCTTGCTTCCGTCATGCCGACCCTCCCCGTCGAATCTCTGACGCATATTCATATTCAGTTTTTATCATCCATTCGTTGACAAATCGCAAGCCCCACGAGCGCCGGTCGCGGAAGCTCGCCGCTAAAAGGTGGGTCGGGTTGCAGCCGAGGGCGGGGGGCTTCGAGAGCGGCGACGGCAGGGAGGGCGGCGGCGTCAGCCCGGCTTTTTCCCCCATCTGGCGTAAATCTTCTCCCGCGCCGGCGGGTGGATATTGATTTTCGTGAGATCGCCGCCGGCGTGCGCCACTAGGACCGGATCGACCATCCGCCGCCAGATCGGCGGGAAGAGGGTGATGAGGCTCATGCCGGCGTAGCCCGTCGGCAATTGCGGCGCCTCTTCGAAATGGCGTAGCGCCTGGTAGCGGCGCATGGGAAAGGCGTGATGGTCCGAATGGCGCGGCAGGTGGTAGAGCATGATATTGGTCGCGAGATGGCTGGAGTTCCAGCTATGCTTCGGCTCCATCGGCTGGTAGCGCCCGTCGGGGCGCTTTTCGCGCAGCAGTCCGTAATGCTGCAGGTAATTGACCATTTCCAGCATGGTCAGGCCGATGAAGCCCTGGAGGAGCAGCCAGGGCAGGGCGGCCCAGCCCAGCCATAGGGTCAGCGCGCCGAAGAGCAGGGGCGTGATCGCCCAGGCGGAGAGCGCGTCATTGCGCCAGGTCCAGAATCTCTGGCCGCGCCGGGCGAAGCGCTCCTTTTCCAAGTTCCAGGCGTCCTTGACGCCGCCGATCAAGGTGCGCGGGAAATAAGCGTAGAAAGACTCGCCCATGCGCGCCGAGGAAAAATCCTCCGGCGTCGCCGCCCAGACGTGATGCGCGCCATTATGCTCGGTGGTGAAATGGCCGAACATGCTGGGCGCCAGCACGAATTTGGCGAGCCAGCGTTCCAGCGTCTCGGCCTTGTGGCCAAGCTCATGGGCGTTGGTGATGGCGATGCCGTTGGAAATGCCGAGCGTCACCGCGAGGCCGAGCGCGTCGATCCAGCTCAAATCGCCGTCGACCAGAGTCCAGATCGCCCAGATCAGGGTCGCATATTGGATGGGCATGACGAGATCGGCGACCCAGCGGTAATAGGTCTCGTTCTCGACCGCCGCCAGTTCGGAGACGGCGTAGCTCGCCTTGTCCACGCCGACGATGATGTCGGCGACCGCGACGAAGCCGTAAACGAAGATCAGGCCGAACCAGTAGAAGAGATGCTGGCCGGTCGCCTTGACCAGCAGAAAGCCGAGAAAGGGAAGGGCGGGCGGGATGAATCCCATGAGCCAGAGCCAGCGCTTGGCTCCGTACATGGAATTGTCCTGGCTCGGCAAAAAGGTTTCGGCTTGGCTCACAGCGCGCTCCGGCTCGGGCGGATAATGCCTCGCGCCGAAATTTACGGAGAACACGGCTGGAAGACTGTCATAGTTAATACATTTCAAGCAAAAATTTCCCGCGAGCCTTTGAAATTTCTCACGACGCGCTGAGATCCCGAGAATAAGAAATTTCTATAAAATTTCAGCGCAGTCGCCACCCTTTTGAAGAGGCTGCGGGCTTGTCGGCGTGAGCGCAATGCCGGCACTTTATGCGCGCCGGTCGTCTCTGGCGCGGCAAGGAGCCGGATCACGTCTTCTTCAACTGAGGGCAACGTTCATGTCGAAGTTCTATTCGGAGAAGCATCGCGCCCTGCAGGACAAATTCGATTCGCGCGGCATGGCGGATTTGATGGAAAACGGGATTGTCCACAATGAATTCGCTGAGCACGAGAGCGCCTTCATTCAGTCGCTGGACATGTTCTTTCTCTCGACGGTCGATGTCGCCGGCCGACCCACCGTTTCCTATAAGGGCGGCGCGCCCGGCTTCGTAAAGATCACCGGCCCCTCGGCCCTGGTCTTTCCTTGGTATGACGGCAACGGAATGTATTATTCGGCCGGAAATCTGATGAACGCGCCGCAGGTCGGCCTCCTGTTCATCGATTTCCTCACGCCAAATCGCCTGCGCGTTCAGGGCGAGGCGGAAATCCTTTTCGAGCATCCGCTTCTCGAACGCTATCCGGGCGCGGAATTTCTCGTCAACGTCGCGGTCGAAGCGATCTGGGTCAACTGCCCGCGCTATATCCATCGCTACGAGAAGGTCGGGTTGTCGAAATATGTGCCGCAGCCGGACGCGCAAGCGCCGCTGCCAGGCTGGAAGCGGCTGGATATCGTCCAGGACGCCATAAAGCCGAGCGATCGGGAGCGGGTCGCCGGCGCCGGCGGAGAGCTTACCCTTGAGAGCTATGCCGAATTGATCGCCAAGGGCGAAGGCTGACCGGAATTTCGGAAAGAACCCGCACCGGATTTATCTCGACGCGGCCGGCGCCCGAGCGGCTTACGGCGCCCAAGCCGGCCGGCGCCGCGCGCCTCGCTCTCGGCCGACGCCGTCAATAATCCGTCGATCGGATGGT
>CAYRNB010000018.1:0-11206 GCA_964425315.1 uncultured Rhodoblastus sp. | reverse complement strand
GTCGCGGCGGCAAAAGGCCTTTCCCCGGCGGCGCGCTTTGACTAGTTTGCCCTGCCTCCGACCGAGCCGAGATTCCCGCGCCCATGCCCGAACGCGTTCCCTATTATGTCACCACCGCCATTCCCTACGCCAATGGGGCGCCGCATATCGGCCACGCCTACGAGCGCATAGCGACCGACGCTTTCGCCCGCTTCCACCGCCTCGACGGCCGCGACGTGCTGTTTGTCACCGGCATGGACGAGCATGGACTGAAAATGCAGCAGACGGCCGCGCGCGAAAACCTGACGCCGCAGGCGCTCGCCGACCGCACGGCGGCGCAGTTTCTTGCCATGGGCGAAAAGCTCAACGCGCGCGCCGACGACATCGTCCGCACCACGCAGCAGCGCCACAAGGATTGCGTCCAGGAAATCTGGCGACGCATGGCCGCGAACGGCGACATCTATCTCTCAAAATATTCCGGCTTCTATTCGGTGCGCGACGAAGCCTATTACGACGAAAGCGAACTGACGGTCGCGAGCGACGGGCAGAAGCTGGCGCCGACCGGAACGCCGGTCGAATGGGTCGAGGAAGAAAGCTATTTTTTTCGGCTCTCCACCTATGCGGATAAATTGCTCGCCCATTACGAGGCCCATCCCGAATTCATCACCCCGGAAAAATACCGCAACGAAATCGTCGCCTTCGTCAAACGTGGCCTCAAAGACCTGTCCGTCAGCCGCACCACTTTCGACTGGGGCATTCCGGTGCCGGGCGACGAAAGGCACGTCATGTATGTCTGGGTTGACGCGCTCTCCAACTACGTCACCGCCACGGGCTTTCCGGTCGAGGGCGCGCGGAGCAAATATTGGCCGGCCGACGCCCATGTCATCGGCAAGGACATCACCCGCTTTCACGCCATCTACTGGCCGGCCTTCCTGCTGTCGGCGGGGATCGAACTGCCGAAACAGGTCGTCGTGCATGGGTTTCTGTTCAACCGCGGTGAGAAAATGTCGAAATCGGTCGGCAATGTCATCGACCCTTTTGCGCTCGCCGACCATTACGGCGTCGATGCTTTGCGCTATTTCTTCCTGCGTGAAGTGCCTTTCGGCCAGGACGGCAATTATTCGCACGAGGCGATCGTGCAGCGCATCAACGCCGATCTCGCCAACGATCTCGGCAATCTGGCGCAAAGATCGCTGTCGATGATCGCCAAAAATTGCAGCGGCCGGGCGCCGACGCCGAGCCACGTCACGGAAGCCGACGCAGGCATGCTCGCCAAAGCCTATGGCGCGCTCGAACCCGTGCGCCAAGCGATGAAAATCTATGCGCCCCATGCGGCCCTGAGCGAAATTTGGGCGGTGGTGGCCGAGGCCAATCGCTATTTCGCCGGCCAGGAGCCATGGAAGCTCGGCAAGACCGATCCGGCCCGGCGCGACGGCGTTCTCTTCACCACCATCGAGACCTTGCGCGTCATCGCCATTCTCTGCCAGCCCTTCATCCCCGAGGCGGCGGAAAAGCTGCTCGATCTCGTCGGCGCGCGTCCGGACGAGCGCGCGCTCAGCTATGCGAAGCCGGAACACCGGCTGTTCGCCGGCGTCGCCCTGCCGGCGCCATCGCCGATCTTCCCGCGTTATGTCGAGGCGACGGAAGGCGCGACCACATGAAGCTGATCGACACCCATTGCCACCTCGATTTCCCCGAACTGGCGCGTGACCGCGCCGGCGTGCTGGCCCGCGCTGCGGAGGCGGGCGTGGCGCGCATGATCACCATTTCCACCGAAATCGAGAAATTTTCACGCGTAGCCGCCATAGCCGAAAGCGAAGAGCCGGTGTTCTGCTCGGTTGGGACCCATCCGAGCCACGCGCAGGACGAACGCGAATTCGCGGCCGAAGAAATCGCCGCGCTCGCGGCCCATCCCAAATGCGTGGCCATCGGCGAGACCGGCCTCGACTATCATTACGACCGCGCCCCGCGCGATCTCGCCCACCGCGTTTTTCGCGCCCACATTGCGGCGGCGCGTATGACCGGGCTGCCGCTCGTCATCCACAGCCGCGACGCCGACGCGGATATGGCGGCGATTCTCTCCGAGGAGATGCAAAAGGGGCCGTTCAAGGCGCTGCTGCATTGTTTCACCTCCGGTCCGGACCTCGCGGAAACGGCCCTGGCGCTCGGCGCCTATATCTCCTTTTCCGGCGTGGTGACGTTCAAAAAATCCGACGATCTGCGCCGGATCGCGGAAAAGGTTCCGCTGGACCGGCTGCTGATCGAGACCGACGCGCCTTTCCTTGCCCCGACGCCGCATCGCGGCAAGACCAATGAGCCGGCCTTTGTCGCCGAAACCGCGAAAATGCTGGCCCAGGTCAAGGGGATAGAACTTAAGCAATTAGGTGAAGCAACAACACATAACGCATTACAAATATTCGATAAAATGCCTGCGCTCGCCGCATGAGTCTGACGGTGACCATATTGGGCTGCGGCTCGTCCGCCGGCGTGCCGCGGGTAGCGCAGGGCTGGGGCGCCTGCGATCCCCACAATCCGAAAAACCGCCGCCGCCGCTGCGCCATCATGGTCGAGCAGGAGGGCCCCGACGGCCCGACGCGGCTGCTGGTGGACGCCGGCGCGGATCTGCGCGAGCAATTGATCGGCGCGCGCGTTCATTGGCTCGACGCGGTCCTCCTCACCCATCCCCATGCCGACCATATTCACGGGCTCGACGATTTGAGGCCGCTGACCATGGCCATGAGCCGCATGATCGATCTCTATCTTGACGATCCGACCTGGAATGCAGTGGGGAGGCGCTTCGATTATCTGTTCGAGACGCCGCCGGGCAGCAATTATCCGCCGCTGCTGATCCCGCGCCGGATTGAGCCTGGCGCGGCCTTTTCGCCGGCGGGGCCGGGCGGGGCGGTTCGCGTCGAGCCCTTTCGCCTCAACCACGGCGATATGGACGCGCTCGGCTTTCGCTTCGGCGCCTGCGCCTATACGCCGGACCTGAAATACGTGCCGCCCGAAAGCGCCCCCTTTTTGGAAAATCTCGATCTGTGGATCGTCGACGCATTGCGCTACCGGGCGCATCCGAGCCATTTGTCAGTCGGTGAGACGCTTGAGCTGATCGCGCGTTTCAAACCTAGGCGCGCGGTGCTGACCAATCTCCACACGGACCTCGATTACGAAGCGCTGCGCGGAAAACTGCCGGAAAATATCGAGCCGGCCTATGACGGCATGCTTTTGAGCGTTTGATCTTGGATCGCCTGGCGGAACATTACGATCTCTGCGGCGCGGCCCTCCGCGAAAGCGACCGCGACCGCTGGCTCGCCTGCCTTTTCGCGCCGGACGAAGCCCGGCCGCATCTCTTCGCCCTTTACGCCTTCAACGCCGAAGTCGCGGCGGTCAGGGACCATGTATCGCAGCCGCTGCTCGGTGAAATGCGGCTGCAATATTGGCTCGACCTTCTGGAAGGCGAAGGGGATGCGCCCTCCCATCCCACGGCGCAGGCCCTGCGCGCGACGATCGCCGCCCGAAACCTGCCTACGGAGCTTCTGCGCGATCTTCTCGCGGCGCGGCGCTTCGACCTTTACGACGAACCGGCGCAGGACGAGAAATTTCTCGAAACGTACTGCGACGCCACTTCATCAAACCTGTTCCGCTTGGCGAGCCTTATCCTCGGCGGCGCGGGGGAAGGAAAGAGCGCCGAGGCCGCAACCTACGGCGGCCGCGCCTATGCGCTCGCCGGTCTGTTGCGCGCTCTGCCCTGGCATGCGCGCAGAAGGCAATGCTATCTACCCCTCGACCTTCTCGCCCGCCACGGCCTGACGCCGCGCGATTTCGACGCGGGCGCGAAGAGCCCGGCCATTCTCGCCGCTCTTGCGGAAACGCGGGCGCTGGTGCGGCAAAACCTCACCAAGGCGGGCGAGGCTTTCGCAGTCTTGCCCAAAGCCGAGCGCCTGGCTTTTCGGCCGCTCGCCCTGGTCTCGCTGGATCTCGGCGCAATGGACCGGCCGGATTACGACCCGTTCCAGCCGGCCGAAATCCCGCAATGGCGCCGGCAATGGGCTCTTTGGCGCTGCAAAATTTAAGAAGCCGCGCGGCAGGCGATGCAACCAGGCGCGATCACGGCGGTTGTTTGAAGGTCGATGCGCGCAGTCCGTTCAAGCGTCGCGATCGAGGCAAAAATCGTCGAACGAATAAGAGCAGGGGAAGCGGCGCGACGCCTTTGCCCTAAAAGACGCCGCCTCCCTGCCGATAAGCGGAGGAAACCATGCCGACATACATTTCTTTGGCCAACTGGACCGAAACGGGCGCGCGGGAAGTTAAGAACTCGCCCCAGCGCCTCGACGCCGCCAAATCGCTCGCGAAGCAATTCGGCGGCGAGATCACCCACTTCTATATGACCATGGGCGAGTATGACATCGTCTCCGTCGCCGAATTTCCCGACGACGCCACGGCGGCGAAATTCCTTCTCCACCTAACCAAGGGCGGCGCGCTGAAGGGCAGGACGCTCAAAGCCTTCCCCGAGCCCGAATATCGCGAAATCATGCGCTCGCTTGGTTAGGCGAAGGCCGATCTTGGGCGATGTGGCTTCTCTGACGGGCGCTCGTAGCCCGCCAGGGGGCTGCGCCGACTGCGACAAATAATGCGGAGGGTTTTGAACCTTTTATCCAACTCCCGCGACCCATGGGCGTGAAGGCCACGTTTGTGGCCGCCTGATCCAGGGAGTTGAAGCCATGACCGCCGCCAAGACCATCTTAATCGCCACACTCGCCGCCGCGACTGCCGCCGCCGCCGCCGTTCCATCGGCCAACGCCTTTAATCTGGGGCAGATGCACCCCGTTTACTCGAAGCAGAAATTCATTCCTCAGAAGGTGAAGCCGCCGTCGCCGCCGTATAAACACCACCCCTGCTACGCCTGCGGCTTCGGCCTCGGCGTCGGTCTCGGCCTCGCGACCGCGGCGGTCATCGCCGCCTCTTCGGAATCACGGCATTGCTGGTATGAGCACCGCTATGTGGTGGACCCGCTCTATGGTCCGACCCGCGTGCGCTTCCGGGTATGCGAGTGATCGCCAGCCCGCTCTTTTGACCCCCGACTTGCCCCGCCGCCCCCGGCGGGGTTCCTTTTTCAGCTGCAGTCGCGCAACCATTCCTCCAAGGCGGCCGCAGCCCGCTCGGACAGGGCGCGCTTTTTGGCAAGCGCCTTTTCCGGCCCGCGCAACCTCTTTCCCTCGGGTGACTTCGGCGTGAAATCGAGCGGCGGGAAAAGGCCGAAATTGACGTTCATCGGCTGGAAGGAGCGGGGACCGGCGTCGATGGTCTCGATATGGCCGCCGGTGATGTGATTGATGAGCGCGCCGATAGCGGCGGTCGCGGGCGGCGGCGGCAAGACGCGGCCGAGCCGCTCCGCCGCCGCCATGCGCCCGGCGATGAGGCCGACGGCGGCGCTCTCGACATAGCCTTCGCAGCCGGTGATCTGGCCGGCGAAGCGCAGCCGCTGGTCCGCCTTGAGCCGCAGCGTCTTGTCGAGAATTTTCGGCGAATTCAGGAACGTATTGCGATGCAGCCCGCCGAGGCGGGCGAATTCCGCCCGCTCCAGCCCGGGAATCATGCGAAAGACTTCCGTTTGCGCGCCATAGAGCAATTTGGTCTGGAAGCCGACCATGTTGAAGAGCGTGCCGAGCGCATTGTCCTGGCGCAGTTGCACGACCGCATAGGGTTTCACTGTCGGATTGTGCTTATTCGTCAGCCCGACCGGCTTCATCGGCCCGTGGCGCAACGTTTCGCGGCCGCGTTCGGCCATGATTTCGATCGGCAGGCAGCCGTCGAAATAGGGGGTCTTCTCGAAATCCTTGAACGCGGTCTTCGGGCCGGCGAGCAGGGCGTCGATGAAGGCGTCGTAGGTCTCGCGGTCGAGCGGGCAATTGATGTAATCGGCGCCGACGCCGCCCGGTCCCGCCTTGTCGTAGCGCGACTGCATCCAGGCCTTGGTCATGTCGATCGAATCGCGATGCACGATCGGAGCGATGGCGTCATAAAAAGCGAGTTCCTCTTCGCCGGTGAGCGCGCCGATGGCGTCGGCGAGCGCCGGCGAAGTCAGCGGCCCGGTGGCGATGATGACATTGTCCCAATCGGCGGGCGGCAGGCCGGCGACCTCCTCGCGGCGGATTTCGATCAGCTTTTCGCTCTCCAGAGCCTCGGTCACGTCACGCGCAAATCCGTCGCGATCGACCGCCAGGGCCCCGCCCGCCGGCACCTGGTTGCGGTCGGCGCATTGCATGACGAGCGAGCCCATCGCCCGCATCTCCCGGTGCAGCATGCCGACGGCATTGGTCTCGCTGTCGTCGGAGCGGAAGGAATTGGAGCAGACGAGTTCCGCGCAAAAATCGGTCTTGTGCGCGTCCGTGGCGCGCTCGGGGCGCATTTCATGCAGGATCGCGGGAACGCGATGCTGAGCGATCTGCCAGGCGGCTTCCGAGCCGGCGAGGCCGCCGCCGATCACATGAACGGGGCGGGGAGAAAGGAATTCTTCGGTCATCCGCCCTAATTGGCGGGACGGACGCGAAAAAGCCAGTGCGCCGGGCAAAAAAGCAGCGGCCGGCTTTTCGGAAATGGACCCCGCGACAAAACTCGCCTTTGGCGGCGCAATCTGCTAACCCGCAGGGAAAGCGCCCAAGGAAGCTACAAATGTCCGACATTTTCGACGAAATCGCAGACGACCTACGCAGCGAAAAGCTCCGCAAACTCTGGTCGCAATATTCTTTCGTCGTCTACGGCCTGGCCGTCGCCATCGTCATTGGCACGGCGGCCTATGTCTATCACGGCCATCAGCGGCGACTGCGCGACGAGGCGGCCGGCACGCGCTTCGAGGCGGCGCAGGCGCTCGCCACGCAGAAAAAGCCGGAAGAGGCCGCCAAGGCTTTCGAAGCCATCGCCAAGAACGCGCCGGAAGGCTACGCGTCTCTGGCGCGGCTGCGCGCCGCCGAGGAAACCGGGATCAATAATCGGGCCGCGGCGGTCAAGCTTTTCGACGCCATCGCCGCCGATTCCGCGGTTGACCCGCTCCTGCGCGGCGTCGCGCAGCTGCACGCCGCTATACTGGTGGCGGATACGGCCAGCAAGGACGAGCTCGAGCGGCGGCTGGGCATTCTGATGGACGGGCCGTTCCGCCAGTCGGCGCGCGAATTTTTGGCCCTGGCGGCGTTGAACCGCGGCGATTACCCGAGCGCCGGCCGATTGTTCGAACAGATCATCACCGACCCCAGCGCGCCTCCGAGCCTGCGCGAGCGCGCCCGGGCCTTCCTGTCGCTGGTTCAGGGCGGCGGCAAATACACGCCGCCAGCGCCCGCGCCGGCGAAAAAGACGGATGCGCCCGCGCCCAAGATGGACGCGCCGGCGAAAAAATAAGGCCTGAATGTCTTTCACCCTCGCCATTATCGGCCGGCCCAATGTCGGCAAATCGACCCTGTTCAACCGGCTGGTCGGCAAGAAACTGGCGTTGGTGGACGACCAGCCGGGGGTGACGCGCGACCGCCGCTCAGGCGACGCGAAACTCGGCGATCTCGAATTCACCGTCATCGACACGGCGGGGTTGGAAGGCGGCGGGGCGGAATCGCTCGTCGGCCGCATGCGCGCCCAGACTGAGGCGGCGATCGCCGACGCCGACGCCATTCTTTTCCTCATGGACGCGCGCGCCGGCGTCACGCCGGAAGACCGCCATTTCGCCGCTCTGGCGCGGCGCGCGGGAAAGCCGCTGATCGTCGTCGCCAACAAGGCGGAAGGCAAAACCGGGGAGGCGGGGGTTTATGAAGCTTTCGCCCTCGGCCTCGGCGACCCCGTCGCGCTCTCCGCCGAACATGGCGACGGTTTCGCCGAACTCTACGCCGCTTTGCTCGAAGCCCTGCCGGAAGCGACCGCCCTTGCCGAAGACGAGGGAAAGGCCGCCGAAGGCCTGGTTCTGGCGGACGACGAGGACGGCAGCGAACTCGATCCGACCAAACCCTTGCGCATCGCCATTGTCGGGCGGCCCAACGCCGGCAAGTCCACGCTCATCAACCGCCTGATCGGCGAGGAAAGGCTTTTGACCGGGCCGGAGGCGGGGATCACCCGCGATTCGATTTCCGTCGATTTCTTGTGGCGCAAGGGAGAGACCGAGCGGCGGCTGAAAATCTTCGACACCGCCGGCCTGCGCAAACGCGCAAAAGTCGAGGACAAGCTGGAAAAGCTCGCCGCCGCCGACGCCTTGCGCGCCGTGCGCTTCGCCGAATGCGTCGTCGTCCTGCTCGACGCGACCATTCCCTTCGAAAAGCAGGACCTGACCATCGCCGATCTCGTCGCGCGCGAGGGCCGCGCCTGCGTTCTTGCGCTGAACAAATGGGACCTGATCGCCGACAAGGCGACGAAACTGCCGGAATTGCGCGAGGAGGCGGAAAGGCTGTTGCCGCAATTGCGCGGTGCGCCGGTCGTTCCGGTTTCCGGCGCGACGGGCTTTGGGCTCGACGCCTTGATCGCCGCCGTTCTCCGCACACATGAAGTGTGGAACAAGCGCATTTCCACGGCGCGGCTCAACCGCTGGCTGGAGGCGGTTTTGGAGCAGAATCCGCCGCCCGCCGTCGCCGGCCGCCGCATCAAAATCCGCTATATGACGCAGCCCAAGGCGCGGCCGCCTTATTTCGTCGTCTTCGGCAACCAGCTCGACGAATTGCCGGAGAGCTACAAGCGTTTTCTGGCCAACGGCCTGCGCCAAAGCTTCGACCTGCCCGGCGTTCCGATCAGGATCACGCTGAAGCAAGGGGAAAACCCTTACGAGGGCAGGAAGAGGCGCTGACTCGACGAGACCGTCAGTCCCGCTCACGCCGCGAGCGCCGTCGCCAGGACGCCGACGGCGATCAGGCTCAACGGCCAGACCAGTTCGGTATTGAACCAGCCGGCCGACAGCGCCCTGACCCCGAACCAGGCGTAAACCAAAACTGCGGCAAGTCCGCCGGCGGCCACCATGGCCAATGTATGGACCCCGGCCACCAATACGGCCTGAAGCGCGCCGGCGCTCATGAGTTGGGCCGCCGCGGCGTGACCGGCGTCCTGTGCGGAGCCGCCGCAAAGGCGAAGATAGATCGGGACCAGCATGAGCGCCGCCCCATGCGCGGTGGCGATCAGAAAGGACCACAAGACGAGCCGTTTCGGGGACACGCGATACAGGAATTTCGGATGGCGCCGGTAGAACAGCAGGAAGATTCCGAACCCGATCACCAATAGACCGGCGGCGATGCGTATCTGCTGGGTCCACAGCAGCAGCGCCGTCATCATCGAAAATGGAACGAGGATGACCAGCATGGCGAGGAAATGCCCGGCGCCGAGGGCCGCGATCGCCCTGGGCAAGGCGTCGCGCCGCCGCTCCATCAGCGCTGCGGAAACCGCGAGCGGCCAGCCCATGCCGGGGTTGGCCCCGTGATAGAGGCCGGAGAGGACGACGGCCCACCAGAGGGCCGCCGTCGTATCGAACCCGGACATGAGCCTATCGGGCCGAAGGGTAGCAGAAACTGTCGGTCGAGCAGTCGCCGCCCTCAAGCCGGATCTGGTGGGCGCGGTAGCCCTCCGGGAAGGTGACGAAGAAGTCCTTGTCGAGGGTCAGTTCGCCGTTCGGCCCGAGATCGGCCTTCACCATCGCCGCCGTGACGCCGCCGGGATAGAACTGGTTGTCCCAGCTCGAATAAAGCGAATTCGTCCAATAGACGTGCTTGCCGTTGCGGCTGATCTCCACCATCTGCGGCCCGCCCTGGAAGGGCTTGCCGTTGGGATGCATGGCCTTGCGGGCGATTCCGCCGATATGGACGGAACCGTGGAGCTTCGGATTCATCGGGTCGCTCACGTCATATTGGCGCATTTCGCCCGTGCCCCAGCAGGAGACATAGAGATATTTGTCGTCGAGGCTCAGGTCGATATCGCTGACCAGCGGCGGAACCGCGCCAAAGCCTTTCAGCATATCGGGAAGATCCTCGGGATCGGCCGGCTCGGCGGGAATGACGGCGGTCTTTTTGGCCTGGAACTTACCGTCCTCCCCACGCCACCAGGTCCAGACCGAGCCCTCGAGATTGGTCGTGTCGACGACCACGCCGCAAAAACCGTATTCCTTCACCGGATCATGCGCCGGGCGCACCTCCAGCGGCATCTGATGGTTCGCGCCGAGGTCGATGGTCTGGACGTTCCTGCGCTCCCGCAAGGCCCAGAAATGCAGGCGGTGCCCATATTTATTGGTGAGCAGATCCTCCGGCACCAGTCCGTTTTCGTACTGCGGCGGCAGGCCCCATTCCGAGGACACCATATAGTCGCGCGGCAGGTTCCACCAGAAATCGTATTGCTTGTCCTGGACGCCCCGGTCCATCTCGTAGCGGCCGATGATATCGAAGGTCTCGCAGTCCATGATGAAAATGCCGGGAGGGCTTCCGGCGCCGTCTTTTCCCGAGCCGCCGAGCGTGGAGATATAGATGCCCTCCGGTCCGCAATGGATCGTGTGCGGCCGCGAATATCCGGTCTTGGCGAAGACTTCCTCGGGTTCGATGATTTTGTGGATCTTCGCCGCCGTGGGGCCGCCCTTCACGTCCACCACATAGATGCGCGACGACCGAATGCCGGGGATGATGAGATAGCGGCGCTCCATGAAGGGATGGCCGTTCAGCGGCGACAGCGCCGAGGAACAGGCGTTCCAGCCGAAGTGATGAAACTCGTCGCCCGTGTAGGGCATGTAGAGCGTATGGACGACCTTGCCGTAACTCGCCGAGGCGGGATCGAGATCGACCACGGCGAGCCCGTCCGGCTTCGAGCCGTCCGCGCTCAGCATCAGCGTATAGGCCAGCGTCTCGGGCGGCGCCTCCATGGCGAGCAAAGGCGAGGCGTGGAATGTCGGATCGGGCCTGACAGTCATTTCCTTATCCTCCCGTTAAGACGACGCGGGGCGTCGACAGATTGACGCCCGTCGAAACTATGGCGGCTCAAGCGCGCCATTCCCCCGCGGGAACCGACGGTTCCCGCGGAGGAAGATGACAGCGGCGCCGAGCCTGAAATTCCGCAGGGCCTTCCGCCGCGAACTGAGGAATTGCCGCGGTTTCAGGGCTCGCCTCACGCGCTCCCGCCGATGCGGCTCTGTCGGTGCGATCCTATGCGAGCCCGCAAGGGCAAGAGCTTGCGCTACTCGCTGATGATATCGGCCGAAACGCCTTTGTCACCTGTCACGTTTTACGGGTAA
>CAYRNB010000017.1:10564-46082 GCA_964425315.1 uncultured Rhodoblastus sp. | reverse complement strand
GCGCCTTCGCCGAAGGCGACGGACGGGCAGGCCGGCGAGGCGAAGCAGGATCAAAACCAGGATAAAGCCCGCGCCGGCGCAAATCGCGCCGGCCGCGGTCAAGGGCAAGGCCGGCTTGTAATCGTCGAAGGCGCCGCGCGCGATGCGCACATCCGGATGACTCACGACGCCGAAAACCAGGGCAAGCGGCGACCCGCCGCGCAAATCATCCGACATCTGGCGCAATTCCCCGAGCCGCTCGATGTTCTGCGACGCCCTTTCGCCGCGCTGACGCACGAAGGGATCGGGCGATTGCGCCAGATGCGCAATGCCCTCGGCGCGGGTCATGCCCCGGGCGCGGCTGTCCGCGTCGAAGGCGACGACAATGGCCTGAAGCTCATCGATCGCGCCGCCGAGGCGCTGGCGATATTGCTGGGCGTATTCCGGCGCCTGCGACAGACCGAGGCCGGCCGCCATCGCCAAAGCGAGACTGGTCCTGCGCCATACGGTCATGCGATGCGTAACTCCTTCAGCCTCCTGCGCGCCGTCAAGAGAATTAGCACAGCCCCGGCGCGCCCCGAAACCCGCGCAGAGCCGCCGCTTCGGCCGGCCGCCAAGTTGAAATGGCGCGCGCCCTCGCCTAAACAAGCCGCGAAACGAGGTTTTTACATGAACGTCCTACTCATCGGCTCCGGCGGGCGCGAACATGCGCTTAGCCTGGCGCTCGCCAAAAGCCCGCTGCTGGAAAGGCTTTTCGTCGCCCCCGGCAATCCCGGCACGGCGAAAGTCGGGCAGAATGTCGCGCTTGACGCGGCCGACGCCGAAGCCGTCGTCGCCTTCTGCCATTTGCAGAAAATCGGCTTTGTCGTGATCGGGCCGGAGCAGCCGCTGGTCGATGGGCTGGTGGACGCTTTGGAGGCGGCGGGGATCAAGGCTTTCGGGCCGAGCAAGGCGGCGGCGCGGCTCGAAGGCTCGAAAGGCTTCACCAAGGATATTTGCGCCAAATACCGTATTCCAACCGGCGCCTATGCGCGTTTCTCGGACTGCGAAAAAGCGCTGGCTTATGTGCGCGAAAAGGGCGCGCCGATCGTGGTCAAGGCCGACGGCCTCGCCGCCGGCAAAGGCGTGGTCGTCGCCATGACGCGCGACGAAGCGGAAGCGGCGGTGAAAAACCTGTTCGACGGCGTCTTCGGCGCGGCCGGCGCGGAAGCCGTTATCGAGGAATATCTGGAGGGCGAAGAGGCCTCCTTTTTCGCCCTTTGCGACGGCGAAAAGGCGATTCCCTTCGCCTCGGCGCAGGACCACAAGCGCGTCGGCGAAGGCGATTCCGGCCCCAATACCGGCGGCATGGGCGCCTATTCGCCCGCCCCGGTCATGACCCCGGACATGGCCGGGCGGGTGATGAAGAAAATCGTCGAACCGACCATCGCCGCGATGAAGGCGGAGGGCTGCCCCTTCAAGGGCGTGCTTTTCGCCGGCCTGATGATCGGCAAGGAGGGACCGAAACTGATCGAATTCAACACGCGCTTCGGCGATCCCGAATGCCAGGTGATGATGGCGCGGCTCGAAGATGATCTCTTGGGCCTGCTGATCGCTTGCGCCGAAGGAAAGCTGCCGGAAAAAGTGCGCCTCTCGGAAAAAACCGCCCTGACAGTGGTGCTGGCGGCGCAAGGCTATCCGGGCGCGCCAAAAAAGGGCGGGCTCATCGAGAAAATTGAGGAAGCGGAGAAAATTCCTGGCGTCACGGTGACCCACGCCGGCACGAAAATGCAAGGCGGGGCCTTGGTCGCGAATGGCGGAAGGGTGCTCAATGTCACAGCCGTCGCCGCCGATGTCGCCGAAGCCAAAAAACTCGCCTATCGCGGCGTGGACGCCATCAATTTCCCTGAGGGATTCTGCCGCCGCGACATCGGCTGGCGGGCGATCGAAAGGCTGGCGCGCGACTGATGCGGGCGCTCTCCTTCGACCGCACCGGCGATCTCGCCGCGCTTCGCCTGATCGAGCGCGCGCCCCCGGCGCCTGCCGAAGGCGAGGTTCTGGTCGAGGTCAAGGCGGCCGGGCTCAATCCCAGCGATGTGAAAAACGTCCTCGGTTTGTTCCCCGCCTATACCTCCCTGCCCCGCATTCCCGGCCGCGACTTCGCCGGCATCGTGCGCGAGGGACCGCCGGAATGGGTCGGGAAAAGGGTTTTCGGCTCTGGCGCGAGCCTCGGTTTTTCGCGAGACGGTTCGCACGCCGAATTTATGGTCCTGCCCGCCGCCGGCTGCGCGCTCATGCCGGAAAAATTGTCTTTCGCTGAAGGGGCGGCCTGCGGCGTGCCTTATACGACCGCCTGGGACGGCCTGACCCGCGCCGGCGCCGGCCCCGGAAAAAAGCTCCTGGTCATCGGCGCCAATGGCGCGGTCGGACGCGCCGCGCTGGCGCTTGGCCGCGCCCTCGGCGCGCGTCCGCTTGCAGCCGTCAGGCGGGCGGAACAGGCGAATCTTTTGGAAAAGCTCGGTTATGAAACCCTTCTCCTCGCCGCGCAGGAGAAGCTGCCGGAACAGGTTTCGCAACATTGGGGCGGCTTCGCCGAGGTGATTTTCGACGCGACCGGCGCCTGGCTGCCGGCAAGCGTCGGCGCCGCCGCAAAAGAGGGCGCGATCTGCGTCATCGCCCCGCCCGCCGCGGGCCGGACGGCGGTCGAATTTCCGGTGCTGGATTTCTATCGCCGCGGCCTTGACCTCATCGGCGTCAATTCCCTGCTGCGCGACGCCGCCGCCTGCGCCAAGATGCTGACGGAGATCGCCGCTTTGTGCGAGTCCGGCGCCCTGCCCCCGCCGCCCGCGCCGCTCGAGACGCCGCTCGCCAAGGCGCTCGACGCCTATCGCCGCGTCCATGACGGCGCCTCGGAAAAAATCGTCTTCGTCAACGGCTGATTATCAAGCCGGCCCCTCGCGCAGGGAATAGCCGGCGCCCCGCACGGTCTGCAGCAGGGGAATCTCGTGGCCCTTGTCGATTTTGCCGCGCAGCCGCGAAATATGCACGTCAATGACATTAGTCTGCGGATCGAAATGATAATCCCAGACATTTTCCAAGAGCATGGTGCGCGTCACCACCTTGCCGGCGTGGCGCATCAAATATTCCAGCAGCCGGAATTCGCGCGGCTGCAGCACGATCTCCTTTCCGGCGCGGAAAACCTTGTGCTTCAGCCGGTCGAGCTCCAGATCGGCGACACGATAAAAAGTATCTTCGCCCTGATTGCCCTGGCGCCGCCGCGCCAGGATTTCCACGCGCGCCAGAAGTTCAGCAAAAGCGTAAGGCTTGGCCAGATAGTCATCGCCGCCGGCGCGCAACCCCTTGACCCGGTCGTCGACATGGCCGAGCGCCGAAAGGATCAGCACCGGCGTGTCGATTTTTTGCGCCCGCAATCCGCCGATGAGCGACAGGCCGTCGAGTTTGGGCAGCATGCGATCGACGATCAGCACGTCATAATTGCCGGCCTCGGCCAAGGCATAGCCCGAGAGCCCGTCGCTGGCGGTGTCGGCCATGTGTCCCGCTTCGCGAAAAGCCTTGACCAGATAGGCGGAGGCCTGGGGATCGTCCTCAATAATCAGAATGCGCATGACCGACATATAGCATTCCTTCGCCCGGATTTCTCACGCAAGGCATAGCCTGCGCGAGAAGTCCGGGTCAGCAAAAACGGCAGGCCGGAGGGGGGCTTCCCGGCCTGCCGCCTCAAACCGTGCGATAAAATACATTTCGCACGGGTTCTCTCACGACGCGTCAGTGGAGAGAGCTAGAAAATGCATATTCTCGCCGGACTTCACCCGCAGCAGCACGGCATGCCGGCCACTTTTCTTGGCGACGCTCAGCGCCTTGACTACGTCTTCCGGCGTGTTGACCGGCTTGCCGCCGGCTTCCAGGATCACATCGCCCAGGCGAAGGCCTTTTTGCGCCGCGACGCCTTCCGAATCGATTTGCGTGACGACCGCGCCCTGCTTGCCGGCGCCCGGGGTTTGCGACGCCGGCGACAGGACCAGGCCGAAATTGGCAAGCGCAGTCTTGGCCGCCTTGGCCGGTTCCGGCTTGGCGTTGGCGACGATCTCATTCGGCAACACGCCAAGCTTGATGGTCACGGATTTTTCCACGCCATTGCGGATATAGGTGATCTTGGCGTCGGCGTTGGGGCCCATTTCGGCGATCGTGCGCGACAATTCGCGCGGTCCGTGGACCTTCTCGCCGTTGACCCCGGTAATGACGTCGCCGGATTCGATCCCCGCTGCGGCGGCCGGCGTATTGGGCTGGGTCTGCGCCACCAATGCGCCGTCGGTCGATTTCAGGCCGAGGCTGTCGGCGATATCCTGGGTTACCGGCTGGATCCGCACGCCGATATAGCCGCGCGTCACCTTACCTTTTTCCTTCAGTTCGGCGATGACGCTCTTGGCGATTTCGGAGGGAATGTCGAAGCCGATGCCGACGCTGCCGCCCGACGGCGAATAGATGGCGGTGTTGACGCCCACCACTTCGCCCTTGGCGTTGAAGGTGGGGCCGCCGGAATTGCCGCGATTGACCGGCGCGTCGATCTGGAGGAAGTCGTCGTAGGGACCCGTCCCGATGTCGCGACCCCGCGCGGAAACAATGCCCGCCGTCACCGTGCCGCCGAGTCCGAAGGGATTGCCGACCGCGATCACCCAATCGCCGACGCGCGGTATGACGTCGGAAAATTTCACATAAGGAAATGGACCGCCTTCCGTGGCCTTGAGCAGGGCGAGATCGGTCTTCTTGTCGACGCCGACGACCTTGGCCGGAACGGTCTTGCCGCTGTCGAGCGTCAGCGTCACCTTGGCTTCGTTTTCCACCACGTGATTATTGGTCACGACATAGCCGTCGCTCGAAATGAAGAAGCCGGAGCCGAGCGCCAGACCCTTGTGCGGACGCCGCGGCAAGGGCGCGCCGCCCGGAGCGCCGAAGCGCTTGAAGAAGCGATAGAGCGGGTCGTCGGGCGAAAGCTGGGGAACGCCGCGCGGCATTCTGCGGCTGAACTGCTGATTGTCCGAGCCCTTGTCGATCGTGGTGACTTTGACCGCGACAACGGCGCCTTTCACCCGATCGACCATATCGGCGAAAGAGGCCGGGCCGGTGAAATGCATGCCTTCCGTCACCGGCGGCGACGATTCGGCGAAGGCCGGAACGAGCGAAAGGCCGGCGCCCCCGCCGATCAGGACCGCGACGCCGGCCGCGCCGATGAGCGCCGACCGCAACGGCCCGCTACGCCGCGCGCTGCGCGGCGTAGCGTCGTTGCGGCGGGAGGAAGCGGCGGCATTCGGCATCGGTCGGCTCCGTGCGTGTTGTTAGAGTCGCTTGGGCTCTTCGCGTCGCCCTTTGATGAAACAATATGGGGAGCGCCGGCTTACGCCGCCGTTTCGAAGGGATGAATTTTTGGTAATTTTCGCGAGCGGCCGACGCGACCAGCCTTTCCTCCCGCCGATTCACCGCCGGGCCGAGACCCTGCGCGCAGCCCGCCAGCGGTTAAAAACGTCAAAAATCGCCGCCTTAATCTTGACAAAATTTATTCAGGCTTTCAAATGGAACGCCTGCGCTTAATTTCATGCGGGCAACGCGAATGCATAAATTATTGCAGATGATCGTATGCGGCGTTCAGAGAGCCGGGACGACCAGTCTATTCTCCCATTTGGCGAGCCACCCGCAGCTTTCACCGCCGAGGCGCAAGGAATTACATTTCTTCGACAACGAAACGATCGATTGGAGCGACCCGGATTACGGAATTATCGATAAATACTTTCCCGAGGAGGACGGAGATCGCATGCGGTTCGAAGTCACGCCTATCTATTCTTTTTGGTTTCGCTCGCTCGAACGCATCCGCGTCTATAATCCCGCCGCCAGGCTGATCTTCATGTTCCGCGATCCCTACGAGAGGGCGGTTTCGCATTGGGTCAAGGAATATTCGCGCGGGACTGAATATCTCAGCTTCAGCGCCGCAATTCGCAATGAGCAAAAGCGTCTCGCCGTCGTGCCTCCGCTCGCCCGAGAGCGGCGGATCTTCAGCTATCTTGAGCGCGGCCTTTATGCGAAGCAGGCCCGGCGCGCGCTTGAGCTATTCCCGCGCGAACAACTCTTATTTCTTCGTTCGGGAGACTTGCGCGACAATCGGAAGGCGACGCTCGGCAGGATCGCTGATTTTCTCGACATCGCGCCTTTTCCAGACATCGGGCCAATACGCGCGCACCATCGCTCCCATTATTCCGCAAGGCCAAAATTGACGCCCGCCGATGGCGAATATGTGAGCGAATATTTGCGAGACGACCTGATCGAGTTCGCTTCGTTGACGGGTCTCGACATCGGCGACTGGCCGACGTCGCGCCATCTTCGCTATGCGGAAAAAATCTCGGCCCTTGCGGCCAAAGGCGACCTTCGCCACCCGCGCCGCGCGTCTGACGCCCCGCCCAACCGAACCAATCTTGTCGCCCAGGACTCGGTCGAGGACCAAAAAGCGACCGATAATAACGGCTTCTCGCCTCCTGCGAGAGATCGTCTCATGGGGGTCGTCAAGGCCAACTTCCATCGACGCAAGAATCGGCTGCGGAACGCGTGTCGTCAGGTCAGTTTGCGGAAATATCTTTTCAGCCTTGCGCGTCGCCCGGGGATTCCGTCAACAAGACGTTGAGCTTGGCGTTCTCGTCTGGAGACAGCGGCGCGGCTGCCGCCTCCGTGCGCTTGACGCGGCTGCGCCAAAAGACCGCCACGCCGCCAAGCGCCAGCAGGCCGAAAGGCGACAACCAGAGCAGAAGCGTGTCCCGCTCGAAGGGCGGCTTCAGCAAGATGAAATTGCCGTATCGCGAAACCAGATAGGCGCGCACCTGCGCGTTGGTGTCGCCGGCCAGAACGCGCTTGCGCACCAGCACGCGAATGTCATGCGCGAGTTCGGCGTTGGAATCCTCGATCGACTCATTCTGGCAGACCAGGCAGCGCAAGCCTCGCGAAATCTTTTCCGCCCTCGCCTCGAGCTTGGGGTTCTTCAGCATTTCCTCCGGCGTCACGGCGAAAGCCGGACGCGCGATGGCGAAACCCAGAAGGGCGAGGACGACAGCGGAGAAAATACGCTTGGGGCTCATGGTCAACTCGGAATGGGCGAGGCGCCGGCGGGCGCCCTCGCGGCGCGGCGCGCCACGCCGATCCGCAGCCGACGATCGCTCAAGGACAAGCCGCCGCCGAAGGCCATGATCAAGGCGCCGCCCCAGATCAGCGACACCAGAGGCTTCCAGAAGAGCCGCGCGTCGATTCCCCCATTGGGGTGGGCGTCGCCGACGCTGACGTAAATCTGTCCCATATTCAACGTCACGATGCCGGCTTGCGTTGTCGACATGCTGCGCGTGGCGAAATGGCGCTTCGACGGCGCGAGAATGGCGACGAGGGAGCCGTCGCGCTTGACCGACATATGGGTCACCCTTTCGGTGTAGTTCGGCCCCTTCTCGTTATAGGTGGCGAGCATTTCCATCTGATACGGGCCGACCTGATAGCTCTGGCCGGGCATCATCGTCACGATTTTCTTCGCGCCCCAGCCGGACGCGGCCAGGCCCAGCAGAGTGACGGCGAGGCCGGCGTGCGCCACCGCCGTTCCCCAAGCCGACAGCGGCAGGCCCTTGGCGCGGAGAAGCGCCGTCTTCCATGCGCGCAAGCCGTTGGGGAATATCCGGTAGAATATCTCCGCGAAGGCGCCGACGAAGAGATAAACGGCGACGCCCGCTCCGACGAAAGCCTCGACCGGCTCGCCGCGCAGCGCGGCGAAAACCAACATGCCGCCGAGGCCAAGCAGAGCCGCGAACCAAAGCCGTTGCGCGGCGGCGAAGAAATCGCCGCGCTTCCACGCGAGCATCTGCCCCAGCGGCGCGAGCAGCAGAATCGGGATGAAGAGCGGCCCGAACGTCAGGTCGAAGAAGGGCGCGCCCACGGAAATCTTGTCGCCGTTCCACGCCTGCAGCGCCAGGGGATAGAGCGTGCCGATCAGAACGGCGGCGCAGGAGGCGGTGAGCAGCATGTTGTTGACGACCAGCGCGCCCTCGCGCGAGATCGGCGCGAACAGGCCGCCCTGGGACAGGGTCGAGGCGCGCAGCATGAACAGGAACAGCGCGCCGCCGATGAACAGCGAGAGGATGGTCAGGATATACAGGCCGCGCGTCGGGTCGACAGCGAAGGCGTGAACCGAGGTCAGCACGCCGGAGCGCACCAGGAACGTGCCGAGCAGCGACAGCGAAAAGGTGAGAATAGCGAGGAATATGGTCCAGATTTTCAGGGCCTCGCGCTTTTCCATCACGGCGGCGGAATGAAGCAGGGCCGTGCCGGCGAGCCAGGGCATGAGGGAGGCGTTTTCGACCGGATCCCAGAACCAGAAACCGCCCCAGCCGAGCGTGTAGTAGGCCCAGTAGGAGCCCATGGCGATGCCGAGTGTCAGAAAGCACCAGGCGGCGAGCGCCCAGGGGCGCATGAAACGGGCGAAGGCGGCGTCTATGCGCCCGCCGATCAGCGCGCCGGCGGCGAGCGAAAAGACAATGGAAAAGCCGACATAGCCGAGATAAAGCAGCGGCGGATGGATGGCGAGGCCGGGATCCTGCAGAATCGGATTGAGGGACTGTCCCTGGATCGGCGCCGGCGACACGCGCAGGAAGGGATCGGACGCCAAGAGAATAAAGAGCAGGAAGGCCACGCCCATGCTGCCCTGCACGGAAAGCGTATCGGCGAGCAGACGCGGCGGAATGGCGCGCGAAAACAGGGCCATGGCGGCGCCGCTGACGGAGAGGATCAGCACCCAGAGCAGCATCGAGCCTTCGTGATTGCCCCAAACGCCGGTGATCTTATAGACGAGCGGAATGTGGCTGTTGGAGTTTTCGACCACATTGACGACCGAGAAATCGGAAACGATATGGGCGTAGGTCAGCGCCGCATAGGCCAAGGCGACAAAGAGGAATTGCACCAGCGCCGTCGGCCTCGCCAGCCCCATCAGCCGCGCGTCGCGCGCGCGCGCGCCCCAGAACGGCAGGATCATCTGCATCACGCTCATGGCAAGCGCGAGGATCAGGGAAAAGTGGCCGATTTCGTCGATCATTTCGCTGCTCCCGATGAGGCCTTGGGAATGGTCCCTTTCCACAGGCCTTGTTTCTTCAAGGCCTCGGCGACCTGGCGAGGCATATAGCGCTCGTCGTGTTTGGCAAGGACTTTATTGCACAAGAACACGCCGTTCCTGTTCAACGATCCCGTGGCGATAACGCCCTGGCCTTCGCGAAACAAATCCGGCAGCGGCTCATCGCTGGAATAAACGACCTTCACGTTGTTTCTCTTGTCGGTGATCACGAAGACCGCATGCATGCTGTCCTTTCGCACCACAGAACCCTTTTTGACCAAGCCGCCGAGGTTGAAGACTGTTCCCGAAGCGATCGGATGCTTAATCAATGCGGT
Organism: uncultured Rhodoblastus sp.; assembly: GCA_964425315.1. Lineage (GTDB taxonomy): Bacteria > Pseudomonadota > Alphaproteobacteria > Rhizobiales > Beijerinckiaceae > Rhodoblastus. The sequence goes on along the minus strand of CAYRNB010000017.1, from coordinate 36,650 downwards.
CGGGCTGCGGAAATAGCTGATATTTCCCCGCAGCTCGTAACCGACGAGCCCGACGGCGGTTCCGAACAGGCTCAGGGCGACGATAATGAGCGTCAGTCTTTTCTGCTTGCGCGTCATTTAGAGGCCAATCCCAATTGCTGCGCCAGGGCGGCAAGCTGCGTCTGGGCCGCCGCGTCTCCTCCCAAGGCCTTTTTCGCCTCGCCGAGAGCTTTCTGCGCCTTATCCGGTTCATTCAACACCTTATAGGCGCGAATAAGGCGCATCCACTCGTCCGGCCTCCCCCCCTTAGTCGCAAGGCGGTCAGCGAGCCGCGCGACCATGGCGCGAATGGTCTTCTGCTGTTGCTCAGGCGCCTCGGCCGCAACCGCCGCCGCCGCGGCGCCCGACGGCATATTGGCCACCGGGGCGTCGAGCATGGCGAGCTTCTGCTCCACTGTTTTTCTGGCCTGTGATTTCGCCGGCAATTCGGAGAGCATTGCGGTCCAGATCTTCCGCGCCTCCTCTTTTTGATCATGCTGCGCGGCGGCGAGGCCGAGATAATATTGGGCCTCCAGGTAATTATGATCGAGCGCCAAGGCGTGGTGCAATTGATCCTCGGCGTCCGGCGTGAACACGCCGCCGGCGGCAAAGGCCAAGGCTATGGCGTATTTGGTTCGCCGTTCGGCGGTGTCGCCGAGCAGTTTGATCGCTTTCTTGCGGGCCTCGACCGCCTTCTGGAACTTGCCCAAGCGCAAATAGACCGGCGCCATCAGCTCGATCGCCCGCCCGTCGTCGGGATGGGCGGCGATATGCGCCTCCATCTTTTCCACAAGGGCGGCGAAATCCGACTTGTCGGGCTTGGCGTCGAGCCGCGCCTGGAGCGGCATGTCGGGAAGATTGGGACGGCCGATTTTCGCATAGAGCCCCAGGCCCACGGCCGGGATCACGAGCAGGGCGACGACGGCGGCGATCCGTCGCGCCCACGCCGATTCATGGGTGGCGACCTCCTGTGGCGCGGCGGCGATGAGGCGGCGCGCGGCCAGGGCCTTGGCGGCCTCGGCCTGATCCTTTTCCAATACGCCGCGGGAAAGATCGGCGTCGATCTCGGCGATCTGGGCGCGATAAAAGGCGACGTCGGCCACGTCTTCGCGCGGTTTCGGCGCGGGTCGCGACAGGGGCCAAAGGATGGAAAGAACCGCCAAACCGGTCAAAAGAGCGATAACGAGCCAGATCATGCGGGGTGCTTTAGCTTTTTCTTCATCTGAATGAAAGGCCCGTCGCGACGCGCGCTCGCGGCGGCGCATCCCTGGAACGTTGGAGCCAAGGCGCCCTATGACACGATATTTACGGCAAGGACAAGGCGCTTTTAATTTTTGGGAACCTGCCCGTCCGCGTAATCGACCAGATTTTTCGGAACCAGCAGAATCAGCGGCAGGATCAGGGCGTAGACGAACGTGATCATCGCGACACAAATGGCGAAGCCGCCATAGGCCTCATAAACGCTCGTCCCGAGCACGTCGCCAAAGCGCGAGGCCATATAAAAAAGCCCGCCCGACAGCATGAGCGTCGTGCCCTGCAGGCCGGGCGGGCAGGATCGGATCAGCAGATCGATATAGGCGGCGCTCGAGACGCCGCCCATAAAACCGATGGGCGCGGCGGCGATCAGCGCGCCCTCGGCCGAATGGACGAAAAGCAGCGGGACCATTTGCGGAACGGCGACGATCGTGCCCCAGATCAGCAGCTTCCTCAGGACGAAGCGCCGGCAAAGATAGGCATAAAGAAGGAAGGGCGGAATGAAGGAGGCGGCGAAAATGGCCAGAAATTCGCCCCAGACCCGATCCGGCGCGTGAAGATGATTCTGGAGGTAATATTGCAGCGGCGTCTGGGCGCCGGGAGCGAAGTTCCAGAACAGCCAGATCGCCAGGGCCGGATAAATCGGCTTGTGGCGCAGCAATCGGCGGAGGTCGTCGATGAGAGGCCTATGTTCCGGCCGCTCGGCGGCGATATTGTCGAACACCTGCCGCGGCTTCAGCAGCGAGAAAAGCGCAATGCCGGCCATGAGCGCCGCCCCGGCGAGAAAGAGCGCGCGCGCCGCATGGCCGGCGTTCTCCCCTTCCAGCATGTCGCTGAAAAGCCCGCCGACGATAAAGGCGGCGACGCCGGGCAGAGCCGCGAGAGCGTTCCATAAAGCGCTGATGCGGCCGGACATGGCGTGCTGCTGGCCGAGCGTCGAGGCGAGCCCGTTCTGGGCGCCGGCGATGAACAGAAAGCATGAAGTCAGCAGCAGCAGGGCGGCGAGCAGGGTCGCCCGCGAGACCGGGATGAAGGCGAAACCGAGGTAAAGCGCGGCGCCGAGCGCGCCGAAGACGGCGAAAAAGCCGCGATCCTTCATGCCGAAGAAATTCCAGCGGTCGCGCGCCAGACCGAACAGGCCCGAAAGGTAAAGCGGAATGGCGGCGACGAGGCGGAAGCGCGCCAGATCGGTCGCGGCGAGATGCAATTTGTTTTTCAGGAAAAAGCTGATCGAAATGTCCATCAGCCCGCCATTGGGATCGGCGAAGGGCAGAAGCAGGGTCAGGGCGCCGAGATAAAAGAAGATTTTGCGGCGCGTCTCGGGCGCCAGAAGCGTCACATGCGGCGCCTCTTGGGACGCCTTTTGGGCGGCGGCCGGCTCGGCGGGCTGAGTCGTCATGGCTCAGGTGTAGCCGCCTTTGCGCGCCTGGTCCATTCGGCGCTATCCTGCCGCGTTCAGACCTGAGAGAGCGATTCCCACATGGCCGCAGACCCCACCAACGTTCCCGGAAAGATTCTCGTCGGCAAGGCGGAGGATTTCATCTATCTGCTGTTGCGCTATGGCAATCGACATGGCCTGATCGCCGGCGCAACCGGGACCGGCAAGACGGTGAGCCTGCAAACGCTCGCCGAGGGTTTTTGCTCCGCGGGAACCTGCGTCTTCGCCGCCGATGTGAAGGGCGACCTTTCCGGCATAGCCATGCCTGGCGACGGCGCGCCCAAACTCGTCGCCCAGGCGCAAAAGATCGGAATCGCCTACGAGCCGGACCAGTTCCGCTGCGTCTTCTGGGACGTTTTCGGCGAGAACGGCCATCCCGTGCGCGCCACCGTCGCCGAAATGGGGCCGCTGCTGCTGGCGCGCATCCTCGAACTCAATGACGTGCAGGCGGGCGTGCTCAACGTCGCCTTCCGCGTCTCGGACGAACAGGGACTCGCCCTCCTCGACTTCAAGGATTTGCGCGCCATTCTTTCCTATATTTCGGAAAACGCCGCCGACCTGCGGCAGCGTTACGGCAATATCGCGGCGGCGAGCGTCGGCGCGATCCAGCGCCAACTGCTGGTGCTGGAAAACCAGGGCGCCGAAAAATTCTTCGGCGAGCCGGCGCTCGACGTCGCGGATCTTCTCAAGCCCGACATCGACGGACGCGGCTTCATCCACATTCTCAAAGCCGAAAAGCTGATCCGCAGCCCCAATCTCTACGCTGCTTTCCTGTTCTGGCTCTTGTCCGAACTGTTCTCCCGGCTGCCGGAAGTCGGCGATCCCGACAAGCCGAAACTGGTCTTCTTTTTCGACGAGGCGCATTTCCTCTTCGACGACGCGCCCAAGGATTTGCTGCGCGCCATCGAGCAGGTGGCGCGGCTGATCCGCTCCAAAGGCGTCGGCGTCTATTTCGTCACGCAAAATCCCGCCGACGTTCCCGACATCGTGCTCGGGCAACTGGGCAATCGCGTCCAACATGCCTTGCGCGCCTTCACCCCGCGCGACCAGAAGGCGGTGAAGGTCGCGGCCGAGACTTTTCGGCAAAACCCCGCTTTCGACACGGCGGAGGCGATCACCAAGCTCAACGTCGGCGAGGCGCTGGTGTCGATGCTCGACGCCTCCGGCGCGCCGACCATGGTGAGCCGGACGCTGATCGCCCCGCCCGTCTCGCGCGTCGGCCCGATCACCAACGCGGAGCTGGCCGAAGTGCAGGAGTCGAGTCCCTTCAAGGGCAAATATGACGTGGCGGTCGACCGCGAATCCGCCTTCGAAATCCTGCAACAGCGCGTCCAGAGCCGCGCCGCCGGCGCGCCGGTCGGGGAAGATGACGACAGCGGAATCCTGTCGAAAATCGGCGCCGGCCTGGAGGATATGTTCAAGTCGCAGGGCCGGCGCATGTCGCTCGGCCAGGCGATCGTGCGCTCGGCGTCGACCTCGGTCGCGCGCACGGTCGGCGGCGCCATCGCCCGCCAGATCCTGCGCGGCATCACCGGGGGAACGAAGTGAAGCGCGGCCGCGCCGGATCATGAAATTCGTGTCTTCGCCCGGACGCGGCCGGGCGGCCCTATTGCCCGCTCTGCGGCGTCGCCGGCGCGGGGGTTTCGGGCGTCACTGTGTGCGGTCCGGATGCGGCCGCGGCGCTCGGCGGCTGCAAGGGCTGTCGCGAAATATAATCGGGCGGCGGGCGCGGCGTCCGGTCCGCGCCGGCGTCGATCACCGCCTGGCCGCCGTCGGAAGCGCGTGGCTCGGCGATTTCCTTGCCGATCTGCTTCACCACCTGCGGCGCCTCGTAATTGTCGTGGCCGATGAAACCGGATGAAAATTCCGAAACATCGAACACCCTGATCCCGAGCTTCTGGATCAGCTCGCGGTCGCGGGTGGAGCCGGGATCGAGCGAGCCAAGACGGCGGTCGCCCTGAATGCCGGCGGAAACCTGCAAGGCGCGGTCGTCCTTGGAGACGAAGACCGAAATATGCGACGGATCGAGCCGCTGCAATTGCTGCCTGAACACGGAAAGGTCGATGTCGGGCGCCGCCAGCATCACGTCGCCGAGCTTGCCGTGCAGATTGGGCGCGCCGGCAAGCGCCGCCTCGCGAAGAGTCTCCATGGTGATCCAGGCGCCCATGGAATGGGCGAGAATATGGATGCGGCCGATCCCGGGGGCCTGCGAAATTTCGGTGAGCGTTTTCAAAAAGGCGTCGCGCGAGGCCGCTGCGGTCTCCTTGTCGGCGCCATAGGACAAGAGCCCGGTTTTCGACGGCCAGGTGAAGAGAACCGGCACGCCGCCGAATTTTCCGTCATAGACGATCTGCGCCAGCCGGAAACGCGCTTCCCCCAGGGAGGTGTTGAAGCCGTGCACATAGATCAGCACGTCGCGGTTGACGCCGATGCGGCCGGACAAATGGGCGGCGATTGCGGCTTGAAAAGCCTGGTCGTCGAGTTTGCGGCGTTCGATGAGGGCGAAATGGCGCTTCGGATCTGGTTTCCCGAAACTCGGCCGTTCGATCGTCCCCGCCTCATGGCCGGGCGGCACGGAGATGAAATCCAGCGAGTCCCGCGCCTTGCCGCCCGGATTCAACAGTCCGGGATGGCCCTTCTTGCGCGTCGAGACGACGAATATGGCCTCGCGATAGGGCGCCCCGTCGGGACGGCGTGAGAAAAGCCCGCCGATATTGCTGGCGCCCTGCGCAACATTGTCGGTCATATGCGCGCCAAGGCTGGCGCCGGTTTCCGCCATGCCGACCGCGTTGCAGCCGGAAAGAGCCGGCGCAAAAATCAGAATGAAGCCCAGGCTCGCCAGGCTCGCGCGTAATTTGCCGATCACTTTTTGACTTCCGCTTGCCCGCGTACGCCGCGCGACCTTGGCGCGCCGCCCCGCCGCAACGCCAAACAAACCGCCGCGCTCGAAAAGGAAAAAAACCGGATGGGCGCGCCTCTGCGGCGCGGTCGAGATGCGGGACGAAAGAGGCGGAATTGAGACCCCTGTCCCGGCATTGCCGAACGACGAAGAATTCGATTTCCGAAACAAGGCGGTACGAACGAGGGACCGACTCTTCCCCGCGCGCATCGTCCAAGGAGGTTGCGCCGCTCGAACGAACGCCGATCGGCGCGGCGGCGTTTCCGACTTAACTTCAGAAGGCGCCGGCGAGACGAGCCGCGCCGAGGCCGAGAAGCGCCAGAGCCGCCCCCAGGCCGCCGAGGATCGTATAGGCGCCGTTGGTTATGCCGGCGATGATCTTTTTGACGTCGGCGCGGTCATTGACATTGGGAAAAGGCGTGTCGGGAACGGGAACGCCGAGAAAGGCGCAGAGCGGCTCCCAGCCCTGCTCGACGCTGAACACCAGCAGCCGGTCCGGCGGAACCGCCGCCTTCACCTCCTCGACATATTGGTTGTAGCGCGCAATCGCCGCGTCGCGGTCATTCATCACCCCGCGCAGCACGCGGCCCCAGATGAGGCGGCGCGACATGTCGCCGAACTTGCGGCCGAAGGGGGTGAAGAATTCCAGGACCTTGAACTGCCATACATTCTCGGTGAAATAGATCGTGTCGATCGTGCTGTCGTACCAGGCGCCCGGCCCTTTCGGGTGGAGCGTGAGCAGCACTTTGGCGTTGGGATAGGCTTCGAGCAGTTCGCGCCAGACACAGCAGGCGGGATTGTCGACGCAGGCGCGGTAATGGGCGAAAACCTGCTCCCAGTCGGCCTGCGCGCCGGGCGGAGCATGGGCGACTTTTCGCCAGAAATCGAGATGGCTGGCGTTGGCCTTGTTCTGCAGCACTTCGATCATGTGATAGCAGGGATAGCCCAACTGATTGAGCGCCGTATAAGTGGACATGGTCCCGGTGCGCCCGAAACCGGCTCCGATGATTTCCAGCGGCATGGTCGCCTCGCTTTTGAATAATTCCGATCGTTCTATTTCCAAGCGATCGCCGCGCTCGACGGGCCGGCGAGCGGGATAAGCTCGGCGCGGCTGAAACCGGCGGCCCGGCGCCAGTTGTCGAACTGCGCGAACGTGTAGTCGAAGCCATCCGGCGTTTCGATCAGCATATTCAGCGACATCAAGAGGCCGAAGGCGTTCTGGCGGCGCGCGTCGTCGATCACGTTTTCGATGGCGATGAAGGCGCCGCCGGGCGGCAGGGCGGCATAGGCCTTGCGGAAGAGCATTTCCTTGGTCTCTTCGCCCCAGTCGTGAAGGATGTTGCCCATGGTGATCACGTCGGCCCTGGGCAGGTCCTCCTTCATAAAATCGCCGCTCTGCGCCACGACGCGATCGGCGAGGCCGGCGGCGGCGATTTTTTTCGCCGCATAGGCGGTCGCCGCCGGCAGATCGTAGGAGATGCAGCGCGCCGAAGGGTGGCGGCGGGCGATCGCAAGAGACAACGCGCCCGAAGCGCCGCCGGCGTCGCAGACCGTGGAGAAACGGTCGAACGGGAACTTTTCGGCCAGAATCGCGAAATTGCCGAGCTGGACGCCGGCCATCGCCTCGAGGAAACCGGCGAGCTGCTCAGGATCGGCGTAGAGCGCGGCGAACATGTCGTCTTCGCCGTCGTCCTTCAGCTCGTTCTGCGGCAGCCCGGTGCGAAGCCCCTCCGTCAAATTGGCCCAGTGGCGAAAGAGGCGCGCGTTCGCCATGCGAAGGATGCCGCCGAGGAATTGGGGGCTCGCGGGATCGAGGAATACGGCCGTCTCCGGCGTATTGGCGTAGAGCGCCTCCGGCCCGTCGCCTTGCCGATCGAGCAGGCCGAGCGCGACCAGGGCGTCGAGAAAATCCGCGGCGCTGCGCGCATGCAGTCCGAGCCTTTCCCGCAAGGACGCGAGCGGCAGCGGGCCCTGGCCCAGGGCGCCGAACAGGTCGAGTTCGACGGCGCTCAAAAGCGTTTTCGAAGCAAAGAAACCCATGCCGATCTGCATGATCCTGGACGGGTCTGGCCTGTTTTCAGACATGTTTCGCGCTCCCTGATCGCCGATCAATCGCGATCCGGCTTCATTTCCCATGCGGACGACGAACCTCCCGCTCAGGCCGCAAGCCGAATCGCGTCGAAATCTATGTGGAATTCCCGGACGGACGGCTCAGCTCCCGTCCCCATCGGGAAAGTGCCATTAACTTCAAGACTTAGGAAGCGAAATCTTTTTTGGTTTTGCGCATTCCTGGAGCAGCCCGGAATTTCGCCGCGGCGAATCCCACCCCCTCGTCGGTCCTGCTTGCAGCGCGCGATTTTTGCAGCCAATCTCACCTTCCGCGTCCCGCCGAGGGCGCAACGCAGCCGAAAAGCGAGAAAACGCCGGGAGACGCCCATGTCCGCCAATTCGCATAAGCCCGAGACCATCGTCCTTCACGCCGGCTGGCGCGCCGATCCGACCACGGGCGCGGTCGCGCCTCCGATCTACGAGACGACCTCCTACCAGTTCCGCAGCACGGAACACGCGGCCAATCTTTTCGCGCTGAAGGAACTCGGCAATATCTACACGCGGATCGGCAACCCCACCGCCGACATTCTCGAACAAAGGCTGGCGGCGCTCGAAGGCGGCGCGGCCTCCCTCTGTCTTTCGTCCGGCCAGGCGGCCTCCGCCTTCGCCGTGCAGAATGTCGCCCGCGCCGGCGACAATGTCGTCTCCTCGACCGATCTTTACGGCGGCACCTGGAACCTCTTCGCCAATACGCTGAAGGACCAGGGGATCGAAGTGCGCTTCGTCGATCCGGCCGATCCTGAAAATTTCCGCCGCGCCACCGACGCGCGCACCCGCGCCTATTACGCCGAGACCCTTCCCAATCCCAAGCTCGCGGTCTTCCCCATTGCGGAAGTCGCGGCGATCGGGCGCGAATTCGGCGTCCCGCTGATCATGGACAATACCGCCGCGCCCATTCTGTGCCGGCCCTTCGACCATGGCGCGGCCGTCATCGTCTATTCGACCACCAAATTCATCGGCGGCCACGGCGCCGCGATCGGCGGCGCCATCATCGACGGCGGCAATTTCGACTGGGAGAAATTTCCCGAGCGCCAGCCGGCGCTCAATACGCCCGACCCCTCGTATCATGGCGCGGTTTGGACGCAGGCCGTCAAGCCGATCGGGCCGGTCGCCTATATCATCAAGGCGCGCACCACGCTTTTGCGCGATCTCGGCGCCGCGCCCTCGCCCTTCAACGTCTTCCTCACCCTGCAGGGGCTTGAAACCCTGCCGCTGCGCATGGAGCGCCATTGCAGCAACGCCCAAGCGGTGGCGGACTTCCTGGCCAAGCGGGCGGAAGTGACCAAGGTGATCTTTCCCGGCCAGCAGAGCGGCGAGACCCGCGCCCGCGCCGACAAATATCTCAAGGGCGGCTATGGCGCGCTCGTCGGCTTCGAACTGGCGGGGGGCGCCTCGGCGGGACGCGCCTTCATCGACGCGCTGAAACTTCTCTATCACGTCGCCAATATCGGCGACGCGCGCAGCCTCGCCATTCATCCGGCCTCGACCACCCATTCGCAACTGGCGGAAGCCGAGCAAATGGCCACGGGCGTTTCGCCCGGCTATGTGCGCCTGTCGGTCGGCCTCGAACATATCGACGACATCCTCGCCGATCTCGACCAGGCGCTCACCGCGGCCAATATGCGCGCGGCGGCGGAGTAAAGTCGAAGGCGGTCGCTGGCGTCAGTTCTCGCCGCGGTAAAAGCCGGTGAAAGTCACGCGGGCGCCGCCGCAGCCGCTATTGTCCTCCGTCAGGAGCGAGGGCCCGGCGCGCTGCAGGCGCAGCGGCGCACCCTCGCCGGCTCGACAGCGGCTCCGTGGCCAAAGACCAAAAAGCCGCGAGTACGCCGGCGTCACCCGCGCGGCGCGCAAACCTGGTCGCGCACTTCCCCAGTCAGTTCTTCGATGTGCGCGGCCAATTCATGCACCGTGCGGGTCAAGGCGATATTTTGCCGCAAGAGCGTATTCACCTGCTCGGTCAAGTTATTGTTTTGCTGTAGCATTTCGACGAGAAGCGCGGTCTGGCGCTGCGTTTCCGTCTGCCGCATCTCGGTTGTTTTGTGCAATTCCTCGCGATGAAGCGCGTCGGCTTCGGATTCGGCCTTGTCGCGGTCAGCCTGCCGCGTCTGCGCCAGCAGGATCAGCGGCGCGGCATAGGCGGCCTGAAGGGAAAAGGCGAGGTTGAGCAGAATGAAGGGATAGACGTCGAAATGGGTCCAGCCGGCGAGATTGATCCCCATCCAGACCAGGACGATGGCCGTCTGGGCGATGAGAAAGGTCGGCGTGCCGAAAAAGCGAGCGAAAGCCTCGGCCTTCAGGGCGAACCAGTCATTGCCGAAAGTCGAATAGAGATGGGCGTGTGGCAGGTGAAAGCGCAGATGATGCGAATTCGACGATCCCGGAAGGATTTTCATGTTCGACTCCTGTGGACCATGTGAAAAGCAATATGACTCGGCGCCGGCAGAATTTGTGCCGGAATGACGGCGCCGGCAATGGGTTTCGCGGCATTCGCCGACCCCGCGCCACCTCCTCGGCCAAAGAACTAAGTGGCTTTCGCTGTCGCAAAATGGCAATAGACCGTTCAAGACATTCTCGGAGTCCCCGCATGATTTCTTTCGACCAGGCCGGGCCTTTCGCCGACGAATTCGCGCCCGCGACGGAAGATCAATGGCGCCAGCGCGCCGAGAAGGCGCTGAAAGGCGCGCCTCTGCAAAAGCTGGTCGCGAAAGCCTATGACGGTTTCGACATTCAGCCGCTTTACGGGCGCGCCTCCGGCAGGCCGCGCGCCTTCCGCGCCGAGGGCGAATGGGCGGTCGTCGCGCGCCTCGATCATCCTGATGCGGCCGCCGCCAACGAACTGGCGCTCGCCGATCTCGAAAACGGCGCCAACGGCCTGCACGTGGCCTTTGCCGGTTCGCTCGGCGCCTATGGCTTCGGCCTGAAGGACGCCTCCTCTCTCGCTCCCGCGCTGAAAGACGTTCAGCTCGACGCCGGCGTAAAGCTCGTTCTCGACCTGCCGGCCCAGGCCGAGACGATCGTCTCCGCCCTTCTCGACCTCGTCGCGGCGCGCAAATACGAGCCGGCGAAGCTCGATCTCTCCTTCGGCCTCGATCCGATCGGCGCGGCGATCGCCCGCGGCGAGGTCCCGGACTGGGCCGATGCGGGGCCGAAACTGGCGGCCCAGGTTGCGCTGCTTGCCGCGCGCGGCTTCGGCGGCGGCCTTGTCGCCGCCGACGGCCGCGTCGTTCACGCCGCCGGCGGCTCGCCGGCCCAGGAGCTCGCCTTTGCGCTCGCCGCCGCCATCGCCGCCCTGCGCGCCCTGGAGGCCGGTGGCGTCGATGTTGAAAAAGCCGCCGGCATGATCGACTTCCGCCTCGCCGCCGACGCCGACCAGTTCATGACGCTGGCCAAATTCCGCGCCCTGCGCCGGCTGTGGGCGGGAATCGAGCGCGCTTGCGGCCTCGACCCAAAACCCTTGCGGCTGCACGGCGAAACCGCCTGGCGGATGATGACCCGCCGCGACCCCTGGGTGAATCTGCTGCGCGCGACGGTCGCGGTTTTCGCCGCCGGCCTCGGCGGCGCCGATTCCGTCACCGTCCTGCCCTTCACCCAGGCGCTCGGCCTGCCGGACGCTTTCGCTCGCCGCCTCGCCCGCAACACCCAGCTGGTGCTGCTCGACGAATCCAATCTCGGCAAGGTCGCCGATCCGGCGGCGGGCTCAGGCGGCGTCGAAGCGCTGACCGACGCGCTGGTCGAGCACGGTTACACGCTCTTTCAGCAGATCGAAAAGGCCGGCGGCCTGCCCAAGGCGCTGGCGGGCGGCGAATTTCAGGCGGATGTGGCGAAAGTCGCCGCCGAGCGGGCAAAAAACGTGGCGCGGCGCAAGGCGCCGCTCACCGGCGCCAGCGAGTTTCCCGACATTCACGAGGCGAAAGTCGCCGTGCTGGCCCCGGCGCCCGCGGCGGCGGCGCCTTCCGCCCTTGCGCTGGCGCCGCATCGGCTGGCCGAACCTTTCGAAGCCTTGCGCGACGCCGCCGAGGCGGCCGCGAAACGGCCAAGAGTCTTCCTCGCCAATCTCGGGCCGGTTGCGGCCTTCACCGCGCGCGCGACTTTCGCCAAGAATTTCTTCGAGGCGGGCGGGATCGAGGCTTTGGGCAATGACGGTTTCGCCGATCCGGCCGCGCTGGCCGCGGCTTTCAAGGCGAGCGGCGCCAGATCCGCCGTCCTTTGCTCCTCCGACGCGCTTTACGCCGAACAAGGGCCGGCCGCCGCCAAAGCTTTGTCGCAGGCCGGCGCGCGCCTCTATCTCGCCGGGCGACCGGGCGACATGGAGACGCAATGGCGCGACGCCGGAATCGTCGGATTCATCCATGTCGGCTGCGATGTTCTGGCGCAATTGCAGGAAGTCTTGGCCGCGGCGTGAAATTTATGGTTCCGCCATGGTTTTGCGCGGATTGCCGGACAATTTGCCGCCAGACGAATCAGTTAAGGAGATTTCTTCGTGTTCGCGCGCATCCTGGTCGCAGGCCTGATCCTCGCCGCCTCTGTATCCTCCGCCGCCCTCGCCTTCGGCTCCCAGCATGACGGCGAATGGAAGGTCAACCTCCAAACCACGGCCGGCAACGGCCAATGCCCAAGAACCGGCTCGGCCCTTGTCACGATCAGGCGCGGCCTCGTCGTCGGCATCAGTACGCCCGGCGTCACGCCCTGGGGCTATGTCGACGGTAATGTATTTGTCGGCCATTTCACCGAAGGTAATCAGATGCTGCGCGCCAATGGCGACGTGAAGGGCGATTTCGCTTATGGCCCCTGGTCGTCGGAAACCAATTATTGCGGCGGCCGCTGGACGGCGCGCAAGGTTCGTTGACCCGGCGGGATATCAAGGCGTGGCCGCATCGCCCGAACCCATAGAGACGAACGGCGACGAAGAGCCGCGCTTCGATCTCGCCTTCGACGCGCCGCCGGGACAGCTCATGCGCGTCTCGCCGCTGGTGCGGCGCTTAGTCGCGCCCAATCCCGGTCCGTTCACATTCACCGGCACCTGCGTCTATGTCGTCGGCCGGGGCGAGGTGGCGGTCATCGATCCCGGCCCCGACCTTCCCGGCCACGTCGAGGCTCTGATCGCGGCGCTTTCCGGCGAAAAAGTCGCGCAAATCCTCGTCACCCACACTCACCGCGACCATTCGCCGGCGGCGCGCGCCCTGCGGGACAGGACCGGCGCCGAAATCGTCGGCTGCGCCCCGTATTTTCCCGCCCGCGAACTCGTTTTGGGCGAAATCAACAAGCTCGACGCGGCCAACGATCTCGACCATCGCCCGGACCGCCTTCTCGCCGACGGCGAAATGGTCGAGGGCGAAGGTTTCAGGCTGCGCGCCGTGGCGACGCCCGGCCATACGATGAACCATCTCTGCTTCGAACTGGTCGAAGAGATGACGCTGTTCAGCGGCGACCATGTCATGGGCTGGTCCACCTCCATCGTCGCGCCGCCCGACGGCGCCATGCGCCTCTATCTCGATTCCCTGGAAAAACTGCGCAGCCAGGACTATTCGCTCTTCTGGCCCGGCCATGGCGGCCCGGTGACGCAGCCGCAAAGATTTCTCCGCGCCCTCCTCCACCACCGGCGCATGCGGGAATCCGCCATCCTCGCCGCATTGGAGCGGGGCCCGCTCCCGATCCCGAAGATTGTCGAACGCGTTTACGAAAAGCTCGATCCGCGCCTGAAGAACGGCGCGGCGCTCACCACTCTCGCTCATCTCGAAGATCTTTGCGCCAGAGGGCTCGTCGCGACCGATGGCCCGCCGCAATTGACGGGCGTGTTCGGCCGAAGCTGAACCACGGCGGCCGAATGCGGCAATGCTGGCGGCGGCGCAGTGAGGTAGCCCGCCATCGGACATATGGAGGCGCGCCGTAAATTTTTTCTAGGAAACTGTTTTGGATCAATGAAATGATGCTATTCTACGCTGATAATTTCTAGTCGGCTCAAAGTAAACGCACGGACGAGACAATTTGCGATTTGGAAAGTCGCCGTCTATCGCCTGCTTAGCTTTCGTATGTATAGCCGAAAGATTGAGCTAGGCAGAGGCGCCTCCATCGGCTGGCGGAGCGCCCAGCGCTTGCGCAGCGCATCTTAGGTTGCTTCAATATGGACGACAACACGATCGTAGAAGGCCCTCTCTATACATCGCAAACAAAGATCTATCCGCAATCGGTTCGCGGACGCTTTCGCACGATCAAATGGACGCTGTCGTTTCTTGCGCTATCCATCTATTATCTTTTGCCTTTCGTACGCTGGGATCGTGGGCCCTACCTGCCAGATCAGGCCGTTTTGATCGACATACCGCATAGAAGGTTCTATTTTTTCTTCATCGAGCTCTGGCCGCAGGAAGTCTATTATTTTACCGGCCTGCTGATCATCGCCGCCATGACGCTGTTCTTCATGAACGCCTTGGCCGGGCGCATCTGGTGCGGCTATCTGTGCTGGCAGACCGTCTGGACGGACCTGTTTTACGCGGTCGAGCGCTGGATCGAAGGCGACCGGCGCGAGCGGATGCTGAAGGACAAAAAGGGCTGGACCCTTGCGCACTTGAGCGAAGAAGCGCTGAAGCATTTTCTCTGGCTGGTGATCGCCATGTGCACAGGCGGCGCCTGGGTGCTTTACTTCGCCGACGCGCCGACGCTGGCGCGTGAACTGGTGACGTTCCAGGCGCCTTTCGTCGCTTATTGCTCCGTCGGCGTTCTCACCTTCTTCACCTATGTGTGCGCCGGCCATATGCGTGAGCAGGTGTGCATCTACATGTGTCCGTGGCCGCGCATCCAGGCGGCGCTGACCGACGAATGGGCGCTCAATGTCGAATATCGCGCCGATCGCGGCGAGCCGCGAATATCGGCGAAGAAAGCCGCGCGCCTGCGGGCGCAGGGAAAGCCGGCCGGCGATTGCGTCGATTGCCACCAATGCGTCGCCGTCTGCCCGGCGGGCGGCGATATTCGCCGCGGTTCCCAGCTTTTCTGCATCCAATGCGGATTGTGCATCGACGCCTGCGACAAGGTCATGAAGGAGATCGGGCGCGAGCCGGGCCTGATCGCCTATGACAACGACATCAATATCGAGCGTCGCCGGCAGGGCCTGCCCCCGATCTACCGCCCGCTCCGCGCGCGCACGATCCTTTATCCGGCGATCATCGCCGTGGTCGGCTTGATCATGGTCTATGCGCTGGCGACGCGCCCCATGCTCGGCGTCGACGTGCTGCACGACCGCAATCCGCTGGCGACGATGACGTCCGATGGCGGCGTGCGCAACGCCTATACGGTGCGCCTGTTGAACAAGAGGCCCGAGGCGCGCAAATACGCCCTCAGCATCGAGGGCCTGCCCAAGGCGCAAGTCGAAATCATGGGCGAGCAAAAGGGCGCCGACGTCGAGGTCGGCCCCGATCAGACGCTGGAGCTTCGGGTGATCGTCTTCGCGCCGCCGGGCGCCGTTCCCGCCAAAGCCCGGGATGTCGTGTTCCGCATCAAGGACGCAAAAAACGGCGACGCCGCTACGGCCGAGGACCATTTCTTTCCCGAAACACCCTCGCCTTAAACCGCGCCCCGCCGCAAACGCATTTTTTCGCGACTTCGCCAGGGACGCGGTCGACGGCAAGGGGACATCGGCGCCGATGACCCCAAAAATCTATTCGCTATCGTCGTCGTCGACGCCGAGCGCGTCGCTCAGTTTGCCGACCAGCGCGGCGCCGGCGCCGAGATCATTGGGCAGATAGCGGGTGACGACGCGCACGTCGACATCCGTCTCGTCATCGCCCGGGCTGACGCGAATGGTGATGGCCACCGGCAGATTGAGCGCCAAGGTATGCGTCACGGCGTCGATATGGCCGTCCGGGTTTTTGGACCCACCGGGATGGACCTCCGAAACGATCGTCCAGCGCAACTTTTTCACCGCGTTGCGCGTCGCTTTGAAGGCGTCGCCCTCCTCCATGTCGAGGCTGATGGTCTTGACGTCGGGGTAGGCGGCGTTCTGCGCCTGCGCAGTAGCCATGTCGAAGGCGCGGGGCGTCCACCCGCCTCGCCCAGCCAAAGCCTGCGGAGAGGTCGCGAAGGCGGGCGGCTCGTCGAGGTCGGTCGAGATGTCGGCAAGAAAGGGCGGATCGCCGGCCATATAAATGAGATAGGCCGGATAGGGCGCGAGCAGGGCGAGCCAGGCCAAAGCCGCCAAAATGGGGCGCACGCCGCGCCGTCCCCTGATCCACATCGAGGCCGCGGCGGCCAATATCACGAGAATCGTCAAAGCCGCGACCGCCAGGGCGCAGAGGAAAATGATCAGGCCGATGGACGGATCGGGCTTGGGCCCGGGACGCAGGGTGAGAGCGGCGAAAAAGCGCGCAAGGCCCCCGCGCGCATGGGCGGCGACCACCGCGACCACAGCCAGCAGCAGCGAGATCTTGGCCAGCCTTTTCGACAGAAGGGCGAGGCGCGACACCGGTTCGTCGAAATTCAGGCGCCGCATGGCGCTGTCCATCGTCCGCATATTTCGCCGCCGCCGCTGTTGAGGGAAAAATCCGTAACGCGCCGGGCGGCGCGAGGCAAGTTTGGCCTTTTCGCCTTTTCATGGTTAGAAAGCGCTTCGTTTCGCAAAAGCCGCCTTCGCCATGTCGCACAACACGTTCGGCCATCTGTTCCGCGTCACCACTTTCGGCGAGAGCCACGGGCCGGCGCTCGGCTGCGTCGTCGACGGCTGCCCGTCGGGCATTGCGCTGGAAGGGGCGGAAATCCAGCGCTTTCTCGACCAGCGCCGCCCCGGCCAGTCGCGCTTCGTCACCCAGAGGCAGGAGGCGGACGCGGTCAAAATCCTCTCCGGCGTCATGACGGACGAATCCGGCGTCCAGAAGACCACCGGGACGCCGATCGCGCTGGTCATCGAAAACACCGACCAGCGCTCGAAGGATTACGGCGAGATCAAAAACGCCTATCGTCCCGGCCATGCCGATTACGTTTATGACGTCAAATACGGCTTTCGCGATTACCGCGGCGGCGGGCGCTCCTCGGCGCGCGAGACGGCGGCGCGCGTCGCGGCGGGCGCGATCGCGCGAAAAGTCATTCCCGGGGTGACCATTCGCGCCGCGATGATTCAGGTCGGGCCGCACAAGATCGACCGCGCGCGCTGGGACTGGGACGAGGTTTCGCGCAATTCCCTCTTCTGCCCCGACGCCGCCGCGGCGGCGCTCTGGGCCGATTATCTCGACGAAATCCGCAAAAAAGGTTCGTCGATCGGCGCGGTGCTGGAAGTCGTGGCGGAAGGCGTCCCGCCCGGCTGGGGCGCGCCGGTCTATGGCAAGCTCGACGCCGAACTCGCCGCGGCGCTGATGTCGATCAACGCCGTCAAGGGCGTGGAGATCGGCGACGGCTTCGCCTGCGCCGAATTGACAGGCGAGGAAAACGCCGACGAAATGCGCGCCGGAAACGACGGTCCGGTCTTTCTCGCCAATCACGCCGGTGGAATTTTGGGCGGCATTTCGAGCGGCCAGCCGATCGTGGCGCGATTCGTGGTCAAGCCGACTTCGTCGATCCTGACGCCCCGGAGCTCGGTCGATCGATTTGGGGCGGAAGTGGAAGTGCGCACCAAGGGCCGCCACGACCCCTGTGTCGGCGTGCGCGCGGCGCCGATCGGCGAAGCCATGGTCGCGATCGTTCTCGCCGACCATTTTCTGCGCCATCGCGGCCAGCAGGGCGCGAGCGCCGGATGGCCGTTCGAGAGATAGGGCTCGCCCTCCTGACCGGGTCCTGTATGAACCGCAGGGGGATTAACCAAACCCTCGACAGCCGCGCTGATTTACGCTGATGCGAGCGATTTTCCGACCGCTAGCAGTCGCGGTTGGGGAGAAATTAGGCCTCGTTTTCCACGATCGCGGGTTTTTCCTCGCCGTCTTCGTCGGCCTCCTCGGCCGAACCAATGACTTCGACCTCTGTCTCGTCCGTCGCCGCCCCTTGATCTTCGAAGGGCCGAGAAGTCGAAGAAAATGGGCGTCCCATCCGTCGCGGAGGCGCGCGAGCAAGCAGCACCGGCACGAAGGTCGCTCCGCATTTAGGGCAGATAATCGGGTTTTTCGCGAGATCGTAGAACTTCCCGTTACACCCTAAGCACACACGCTTGACGCCCATTTCTGGATTTGTCACGGATAATCTCCTTGCTGAGGCCAGCGCGGGCCCCCTTTGCTTCCGATTAAGTCGGGAGCAAAGGCTTTGGTCATTGTACTTGACGCATATCCCTGTGCGGAAGGTCAGTCGACGCTTTGGAAAAGACGCTTCAGGCCGGCAGTACATCCGTGCTCAACCTGGCGCCGCCATGCGCAATTTCCGCTGATATCAGGGCGCCGAATAATCGGATCAAAGCAGGATTTGGAGGTTTCCCGCCGACACTTTACCACTTCTCTGATCTGCGACGAGTTCGAAGCCGACCCTTTGGCCTTCGCGCAAATCGTTCAAGCCCGCCTGCTGGACCGCGCTGATGTGGACGAAGGCGTCCTTGCCGCCGTCATCGGGCTGAATGAAGCCGAAGCCTTTGTCGTAATTGAACCACTTCACGGTTCCCTTGGTCATATGAATACCTTTCACGGATAGGATCTTGTTTGCTAGCCTGCGGCGCCGCCGGTTGTCGAAATCGCATTTTCAGGCAGGAAGATCGTAAACCCGTCGTCGAATGTATTCTACGGTTAGCCAAGAATTTGCGGCACGAGCCGCATGGGTGTATATAAATATAAACTTCAATAATACAAGAGGCGCCGGCTATGATAAATGTCGCCCGCCGATTCAATCGCTTTTTATTTGGCGCGATATCGCAAGTAAATCGGCGCGCCGCTCGCTCCCCGGGTTGGCGTCGAAGGCCGATTTCCGGCGCGTCGCGGCCAAGCGATTGAGACAGAATAGAAACGCCACCTCAAAAGTTCGGTCGCGTTTGGGGGCCGAAAAAGATCAATATTCGCAGCCGAAACAAAGGCTTTTTCGTGACGTGAATGTCCTCCTCCCGGCGAACCGAGCTTTTTACGCCATAGAACGAAATGTCCTTTCTCCCCGCGACCCGAAAATGCGGAAGCGCCAATCGTTAAATTCACTAGGGGTTGACGGCAGCCGTATTCAAGCCAAATCCAAGAAATTCCGCCCCTGGCGGTCTTCGACCTCGACCAGCCACAGATCGGAATCGAAAGAAATCTCGCGCAGGATTTTCGCTTCGATCTTGTCGTTTTCCAGAAACTCTTCGCGGTGGGCGCGGGCGAAAAGCCGGTCTTCGCCTTCGCGCGCCTCGCTCTGCGGCGCCGGCGCGAACAAAGCGGCCAAGCCGTCGAGCCGGTCGATCTTGACGAAAATCGCCCCCGCCTCCGGCGCGCCGCGCCGGCGCAGATAGGCCGCGACATTTTCCACGGAGCAGCGGCGCAGATAGGCTGCGACCCAGATGTCGGAGCGCAGCCGCATCAGCGGCGCCGGACGGCGGGATGCTGCTCCAGCAGGCGCCTGGTTCTCACCGTCAGCTCGCCGCTGACCGGGAGGTGGTTCAAGCGTTGAAAATCCTCGATCGCCTTGCGCGTGGCCGGACCATACTCGCCGTCGACGACGACGGGAACGCCGAGAATGTGCAGGGCGCGCTGGGCGGCCCGCACCTCGTGCGCCGACGGGGGCGCTACGCGGCCGTGAGCGATCAGGGCGCCGATGGCGTCATGACTGCTCTTGGATGGCGCAGGCGCGGGCGCCGCGCGGGGCGCGTATTCCCGCAGCAGGGATTCGATGCTGGTCGGCCGCGCAGCCGGCGCGGGCCGGGCGAATTTGAAAGTCGCGCCGAACAGGGGCGCGGGATCGCGTCCACGCTGGAGGAACATGGCGTTGACCGCGATCATGGTCAGCAGGGCGAACAGCGAAGCGCCGCCGAAGATCGGCGTGCGATGGCGCCAGACGAATTTCACCCAAGGGGGAAAAAATTCGCGCCTTTTGCCGCTGTCTTTTCCCCGTCGCTGCGCATGCGCGCGCCCGCTGCGGCGCGGCTCGGCGGCGATGAAATCGAAATTGGAGGCGGCGGCGATTTCACGCAATTTTCTTCACCTGATCGTTGGAGCGCGGATGCGACGGCGCGGCGGGGCGGCCGCGTCGGGCGAGCGTTTCGATTTTGGCCGATTTGTCGGCGGTCTTCTGCGCCCGGCGGCAATCGAGCGGCAGGCGCACGGCGACGCAGGCGCCTTCATCGGGCGCGCTTTCAAAAGCCATCGAGCCGCCGTGCAGGCCGACGAGGCCGCGCACGATCGAAAGCCCCAGTCCGGCCCCCTCATAGGGCCTGTCGTAAGTGGCCTTGGCCTGGAAGAAGGGATCGCCGAGCCGCGACAGATCCGTCTGCGTGACTCCGATGCCGGTGTCGGAGACGGCGATTTCGACAAAGGCGCCGTCGAGTCGCGCCACGACGGAGACGCTGCCGCGTTCCGGCGTGAATTTCACCGCATTGGACAGAAGATTGAGCAGTATCTGTTTGCATGCGCGCTTGTCGGCGACGATTTCGCCGAGCTTCTCCGGACAGGAGCGCGTCAGGGAAATCTGCTTTTCCTCCGCCTTCAGCTTCACCACTTCACAGCAAAAGTCGATCAGGCCGGGAAGATCGAAATGTTCCGGTTCGATCTCGAAACTGCCCGCCTCGATTTTCGACATGTCCAGGATCGAGTTGACCAGGCTGAGCAGATGCTCGCCGGAAACATGGATGATATTGGCGTATTCGCGCTGCCGCGCCGGCTCTTTCGGCGCCAGTTCCTCATTCGCGAGCATTTCCGAAAAGCCGATAATGGCGTTGAGCGGCGTGCGCAATTCGTGGCTGACATTGGCCAGAAGCCTGTTCTTCCACTTATTGGCCTGTTCGCTCGCCTCACGCGCCGCCTCGAGGGCTTCGCGCGCCTCGCGCGTCGGCGTCACGTCGCGCAGAATGGCGATGACCGCCCCGCCCATGGCGATCGAGCGATGGGCGCGCATTTCGACCCAGCGGTAGTTCGGCTTTTCGTGTACGCGCCTGGCCCCCGACCGCGCGCCCATCCGCAGACGAAATTCAACGTTCATCGTCTTGTCGCATTGCGCCGCATCGGCGACGGCTTTCAGAAATTTCGGCCGGTCGGACACGAGAATGCGCTCGAACAGCCCGTGCTCGCTGAGGTCGGCGGGGCAAAAGCGGAAGCCGTTGCACGGGTCGGTCGCCACATCGACGACGGCGCCGGTCAGGTCGAGGCGCATCAGCATGTCGCCGAGCGTCGCGGTCAGTTCGCGATAGGTCTCCAGGCTCTGACTGGCGCGGCTGTCGCGCAATTCTCCCAGCCGCGCGCCCCAGATCGCCAGAAGCGCGCCATAGAGAACCGCGGCCGCGACGATGGAAAGATCGACGGCGCTTGGCCCGGACTCAAACGGATGCAGATAGCCGAAATGCGCCACCGCCATCAGCACGGCGATCGCGGTGACCGAAAGGGCCGCGCCGCCGATCGCCAAACGCGACACGCCGCCCGTCGCCGCCTCGATCGGCGCCAGCAGGAAACAGGCGACGGCGCCGACGGTCAGCCCGCCGCTGGCGCAGGTGAGGACCACGCCCAGCAACACCATGCCCCCGACGCAAATCACCTGGGCGACGTCCAGGCGTCCGAAGCGGTGCAAAGCGTAGACGCCAAGGAGCGGCGTCAGCAGCAGGGCGAAGGTCAGGGCTTCCCAGTTGGTCGGCGCGCCCCGCGCAATGAGGAAGATCGGCGCAAGCGCGATCAGCGGCGTGGTCAAAGCAAGCCGCAGCGAAATGAAATCAGCGCGGCGAAGACGATCTATGTCGCCAAACTGCTTCATCGGATCCGCGAGCGCGGACTTGTGGCAATGAGCCGGCGACATGGAGTTCCACTTCAACGGGACGGACGCGACAGGCTGGCTTGCAGCCGGAATCAACCTTGCGCCGCGCGGGTTAAGTCAAGTCTAACCGGCGGGCCGAACTCGGACCGCCGCGCGTCGCCAATGTGGTTTTATGGTTTCAACTTGGTTGCCGACTCCGCGGGTTGCGCCGTCGAAAAGCTAAGTCGAAGGCCCAAGCCGGCGCAGGATATGAAAATCCGGTTAATCCACGCGCGCGCATTTGAGCTTTGTTTTTGATTCAATATCGACGGGTCGCTGCTAGCTTCGACGCAGAAAGGGCGACCAATGACTTTTCTGCTTCGCTGTCTCTTCTGGCTCGGACTGGTCTTCAGCCAGATCTCCGCGCAACAAGGTTCGAACGCCGTCGCGCTCGCCGGCGGGGCCGCGCGCGCCGCCCAAACCAGCGCCACAAGCCTCAGCCGCGCCGCCCAAACCGCCTTGATGACCGCCGCTATCCGGCAATGCCGCGCCACGCCGGCGAAATGCATGGCTCTCGCCACGGAAGCCGCGGAAGCCGCGCCGGTCGCCGCGTTGCAATTGCGGCCCAGCCGCGACACGCTCGACGCCGGCGACCGCGCCCCCGTCTGGCGTCTGCGATCGGAATAATTTCAAAGAAACGGACACGAAAAAGCCCGGACTTCGCGGCGACGCGATCCGGGCTTTTCTTGCGCGGCCTGCAATGGCGACGCGCCGGAGGGTTTACTTGCGGCCGCGGCGGCGTTGCTGGCCGAGACCCATCTGCTTGGCGAGATGCGAGCGCGCCTTGGCGTAATTGGGCGCCACCATCGGATAGTCCGGGCCAAGACCCCATTTTTCCCGGTAGTCTTCCGGCGACATATTGTATTGCGTGCGCAAATGCCGCTTCAGCGACTTGAACTGCTTTCCGTCTTCGAGACAGATGATGTAGTCGTTGGTGATCGACTTCTTGATCGGCACGGCGGGCTTGGGCGCTTCCGTTATGGCCGGCGTAGCGCCGGTGGTCACCCGCAACAGGGCGGCGTGAACGTCATTGATGAGGCCGGGAAGGTCAGAGACCGGAACCGAATTGTTGCTGACATAGGCCGAAACGATGTCGGCCGCGAGCTCAATGTAATTTTGCGTGCTTGCTTCGCTCATAGCTTCCAGACTTTCCTTGAGTCGGTTCCAGTTTTTCCCCAAGACAAGACCGCATCGAAGGGCTAAGCCGTCAATACGTTCTCTTGCGCATTTGTATAACACCCATAATCGTCTTGATATGCCAATTCAATGCAATTGGCAATATCTCTCCAACGGTAGTTCCTCAAATTCTTCACAAATTTGTTTGTGCGCCGCACTTTGCGACAGAATTCAGAGGATGGTCCAAATATAGCCGCCTCATGCCGGGCGCGCCTGAACCTTCCGAAAGCCACGAATCGCCCGGAAAATATGGTTTTGACCGGCAAAAGGCGGGAAGAAACATTATCCTTTCGTAGGATGCAGCGCAGCGATCCGATCAGGTTGCGGTCCAAGCGGTCTTTTTCGTCACAGCTCAGTCGAATTACGGTTCCTGCAGTTCCTATTCCCGGCCTCTTGTCATAAAGACAAAGGCTCTTATTCAGGTTTATGCTCAATGAAGCCTTTCGCCAGAGCCAGCCAATTCTCGCCGCCGCGGGCCGCGCGCCGCCCGTCGCGCCAAACCGCTCACGGTTTTACGCGCGACGATGACTACGCGTGGATCCGGGCGGAGAACTGGCGCGAGGCGATACGCGACCCGAAAAAATTACCGCAGGAAATTCGGGTCCTTTTGGAAGCGGAAAACGCTTATGCCGAAAAGATCCTGGACGATCTCGACCCACTGACCGAGAAAATATTGGACGAACTGACGGGCCGAGTCGACGAGACCGACAGCGATCCGCCGGCGCGCGACGGCGACTGGCTCTATTACAACCGCTACCGCGAGGAGGGCCAGCACGAGCTGATCTGCCGGCGCCGCGCGGCGGGCGGGCCGGAGGAAATCCTGCTCGACGGCGACGCCGAATCGCAAGGCAAGGCGTTTTTTGAACTGGGCGAGGCGGAGCAATCGCCCGACCACAAGCTTCTCGCCTGGAGCCGCGACGAGCGCGGCAATGAATTGCATTCGATCAGCTGGCGGGATCTCGCAACGGGCAAGGACGGCGCCGACGTGGTCGAGAACAGCGACGGCGCCCTGGTCTGGACCTGCGATTCGCGCGCCTTCCTCTATACGCGCATGGACGAGAATTTCCGCACCGCCCAGGTTTTCCTGCATGAAATCGGCGCCGATCCGGCGACGGACCGCCTCATCTTCGAGGAAAAGGACCCTGCCTGGTTCGTGCATTTGCGCTCCGCGCGCTCGCGCCGCCACGCCGTCATTTCGCTCGACAATCACGATGCGTCGGAATGCTGGCTGGCGGACCTCGCCGCACCCGAGGCGCCAGCCCGGAGAATCCGGGCGCGCCAAGCTGGCGTGCGCTACGACGTCGAGCCGTCGCGCGACCGGCTTTTTATGCGCAGCAACGCAGATGGCGCTTTCGATTTCAAACTGACGAGCATTGCGCTCGATGCGCTGGACGGGGGCGAGTGGCGCGAGGAGGCGCCGCACCGGCCCGGCCGGATGATCTATAAATTCACGGTCTTCGCCGATTATCTCGTCTGGCTGGAGCGCGAGAACTGCCGCCCGCAAATTTGCGCGCGCGGGCGCGGCGGCGCGGAGCGGACGATTCGCTTCGATACGCCCTGCCATCACTTGCGGCTTGAGCACAATTTCGATTTCGACCAGCCGATCCTGCGCTTTTCCTATTCCTCGCTCGCCGAACCGGAAGAAATCTTTGATTACGACCTCGCAACGCAGACCCGAACCCTGGTCAAGCGCCAGAAGATTCCCTCCGGCCACGACGCCTCCGCCTATGAGATGCGGCAGGATTTCGCGCCGGCCGAAGACGGCGAAAAAGTTCCTCTGTCGCTCGTCTGGCGCAAGGACCGGCCGCCTGGCCCGGGTCCCGTTCTGCTCTATGGCTACGGGGCCTATGGCGTCGCCCTGCCCGACGATTTCGACGAAGACCGCTTCAGCCTGATCGACCGCGGTTTCGTTTACGCCATCGCTCATGTGCGCGGCGGCGAAGAAAAGGGGTCACGCTGGCGCGAGGCCGGCAAACTGGCGAACAAGCCGAATACATTCAATGACTTCATCGCCTGCGCGCGCCATTTATGCGCCAGCGGCCTGACGGCGCCGGGAAAAATCGTCGCGGAAGGCGGGAGCGCCGGCGGCATGCTGATGGGGGCCGTCGCCAATCTGGCGCCGGAGCTTTTCGCCGCCATTCTCGCCGAGGTTCCCTTCGTCGATGTGCTCAACACCATTTGCGACGCTTCGCTGCCGCTGACCCCGCCCGAATGGCGCGAATGGGGCAACCCGATCGAGGACGCCGAAATCTTCCGGCTGCTTCTGTCCTATTCACCCTATGACAACGTCAGGGCGCAGGCCTATCCGCCCATTCTGATCGAGGCCGGCTTGACCGACCCGCGCGTGACCTATTGGGAGCCGGCGAAATGGGCTCAAGCCTTGCGCGCCCGGATGACCAGCGGCGGCCCGATCCTGCTCCTGACCCATATGGAGGCCGGACATGGCGGCGCCTCCGGCCGCTATGACGAATTGGAGGAAGTCGCCCTGCGCCAGGCTTTCGCCGTCGAGGCGACAGGCGCCGATCCTCAACTTGAGACGATGTAAATTTTATGCGTTATTTCCGTATCTTGCGTCTCTATTTAGACCTGCCGCGCGAGGCGCCGCCTCGTCCTTCGTCAGAAGACGAAATTTATCCAACAACGTCTTGTTGTGGTTTATGAAAAATTAAAAAGTCGACCGAGAAGACGGGGGCGGCGGCGCCTGTCTGGGGCTGGCGAAAGCGGCGCCAAGTTGCGGCGGCGCCCGCCTATTCGCCCTCGATGAACTGCCGCAGTTCTTCCATGGAAGCGAAATGATAGACGCCATGAATCGTTTCGGCGTCGATCGAGCCGTCGGCGTACATGGTGTAGTGCGCGCCATGCGCCTCGTAATGGCCGATGATTTCGCGCTCTCCGGCAGGAGGCGCGGACGGCGTCGGCTGGGGCGCGGTTGACGGCGCCGGCGCCTCAGCCGCCTGCGCCTCCTCAACCGGGGGCGCCTCCTCGGCTGGCGGCTCCGGCGCATGGCTTTCCAACGACGGTTCGGGTCTCGCTTCCGGTTCGGATTCGGGTTCCTGCTCAGGCTCAGGTTCCGGCTGCGGTTCGGGCTCCGACTCGACCGCCGGCGCAGGCTCGGGTTCGGCGGAAGGCGCTGCTGCAACCTGTGTGGTTTCGTCCGTTCCGGCGACGGCGATGGCCTGCTCCAGCCAATCCTCGATCGCCTCCGGCGATTTCGGCTCCGGCTCGAATTTCGCCGCGGGCTTGCCCTGCGGCAACAGCCAGGATGGCAGAGCCGGCCTTTCCTGCTCCGCCTTGGCGGTCTCTTCGAGCGGCGCGGGGGCCGGCGCGACGGGTGCGGC
>CAYRNB010000017.1:5597-10464 GCA_964425315.1 uncultured Rhodoblastus sp. | reverse complement strand
GAAGCCCAAAGATAGTACGCAATTGGTTAAAATCGACTCTACCTACGGAGCCAAATCGCCGCGGCGGTGTTATTGCTTCAGAGCGCCCGCTTCCTTACCTTCCGGGCGCCGCCTGTTCGGCGCCTCTTCTCCCAAGGAGACAATGCATGACTTTTGTACTCGATCCTCTTCCCTATGCCTATGATGCGCTGCAACCCTATATGTCCGCGGAAACATTGGAGTTTCATCACGACAAGCACCACGCCGCCTATGTCAACAACGCCAATAACCTGATCAAGGGCACGGAATGGGAGGGCCTGGCGATCGAAAAGGTCATCACCGGCTCTCACGGCAAGAACCCAGGCGTTTTCAATAATGTCGCGCAGATCTGGAACCACGCCGAATTCTGGAAATATCTGAAGCCCAATGGCGGCGGCAAAGTCCCCGGCAAGGTGGAAAAGGCCCTGGTCGACGGCTGCGGCTCGGTGGAAAAGGCGCTTGAGGACCTGGCCCAGGCCGGCGCCACCCAGTTCGGCTCGGGCTGGGCCTGGCTCGCGGTCAAGGACGGCAAGGTGTCCGTGTCGAAAACCCCGAACGCCGAAAATCCGCTGATCCACGGCGCGACGCCGATCCTCACCATCGACGTGTGGGAGCATGCCTATTACATCGACTACCGCAACCGCCGTCCCGATTTCATCAAGACGGTGATCGGCAGTCTGGTGAACTGGGAATATGTCGAAGCCCAACTTGAAAAGGCCATGGGCTGAGTATTTCGACAAATGGGCCGCCCGCCTCAGGGCGGCCCCAAATCACGCCAGCGCTTTCCTCAGCTGGAACCTGGTCCGGCCCCAGGGAAAGTCCTCCATCCGCGCATATTCGACATAGCCGCGCGAAAAATAGAAATCGGGCGCCTGATAGTCGAATGTCGCGAGAATCACCCATTTGCAGCCGCGCCTTCGCCCTTCCGCTTCCGCTTCCGCCAGCAGGCGCGAGCCGATACCCCTGCCGCGAAACGACTCTTCCACCCAGACGAGATCGATCGCAAGCCAGGCGCCGACCGCGACGCCCTGCAAGCCGCCGCGCACGCGCGCATGCGAGTCGCGCGCGACGACGCAGATGTGATTTTGCGGCTGGCGCACCGGATCGGGCCCGGCGCGGGACTCATTATAGGCGGCGAGGCCGCTCAGCAGGACGATCTGAGCCGCCTCGTCCGGCAGGTCTTCATAGGCAACGACAATTCGATCCGGCATCGGCTCCCGGCCACAATCTTACGACTTCCGTAAGATTGCTCCGCAATCCGCCTAAAACGCCATTGCACAAAATTCCTATATGCGCTCGGCGCATTTTTGCGCGAACGGAAGGCGATTTCCGTATGGATCAATCGGAAATCGCCTCACTCCGCCGCGGCTTTATCGTAGCCCAAGCGCCGGTTAAGCTCGTCGATCAGCTTGCCCGCGGCGTCCGCAATCACCGTGCCCGGCGGGAAGATGGCGGAGGCGCCCGCCTGATGAAGGGCGTCGAAATCCTGTGGCGGAATGACGCCGCCGACCACGATCATAATGTCGGGCCGGCCCTCCTTTTCCAACGCCGCCTTCAATTCCGGCACGAGGGTCAGATGGCCGGCGGCAAGCGAGGAAATGCCGACGATATGCACGTCGTTTTCCACCGCCTGCCGCGCCGCTTCCTCCGGCGTGGCGAAAAGCGGGCCGATGTCCACGTCGAAACCCAGGTCGGCGAAAGCCGAAGCGATGACCTTCTGGCCGCGGTCATGGCCGTCCTGGCCGACCTTGGCGACGAGAATGCGCGGACGCCTTCCGTCATGCTCCTCAAAAGAGGCTACCTGCTCGTGGACCTTGGCGACTAGGGTCGAATTCACCCCGACCTCCCGCTGATAGACGCCGGAAATGCTCTTGATCTCGGCGCGATGGCGCCCAAAGACCTTTTCCAGCGCATAAGAGATTTCACCGACCGTCGCCTTGGCCCTCGCCGCCTCGATGGACAGAGCGAGCAGGTTGGCGCCGCTTTTCGCACCCTCGGTCAGGGCGTCGAGTTTTTGCTGGCAATCGGCCTCGTTGCGCTCGGCGCGCAGGCGCTTGAGCTTGTCGATCTGCTGCGCCCGCACGGCGGAATTGTCGACTTTCAGCACATCGATCGGCTTTTCGCTTTCGGGCCGAAACTTGTTGACGCCGATCACCGCCTGTTTGCCGGAATCGATGCGCGCCTGGGTCTTGGCCGCCGCCTCCTCGATGCGCAGTTTGGGAATGCCGGCGTCGATCGCCTTGGCCATGCCGCCGAGCGTCTCGACTTCCTGAATATGCGCCCAGGCTTTCTGGGTCAGTTCGGCGGTCAGTTTCTCGACATAGTAGGAGCCGCCCCAGGGATCAATGATCTTGGTCGTCCCCGATTCCTGCTGCAGGAAAAGCTGGGTGTTGCGGGCGATGCGGGCGGAAAAGTCGGTCGGCAGCGCCAAAGCCTCGTCGAGCGCATTGGTGTGCAGCGATTGGGTGTGCCCCTGCGTCGCCGCCATGGCCTCGATCTGGGTGCGGACGACATTGTTGAACACGTCCTGCGCCGTCAGCGACCAGCCGGACGTCTGGCAATGGGTGCGCAGGGGCAGGCTCTTTTCCGATTGCGGATTGAATTTCCTGACGAGATTTGCCCACAACAGCCGGGCGGCGCGCAATTTCGCCACTTCCATGAAAAAATTCATGCCGATCGCCCAGAAGAACGACAGGCGCGGCGCGAACTGATCGACCGTCAGGCCGGCGGCGATGCCGGCGCGGATATATTCGACGCCGTCGGCGAGCGTATAGGCGAGCTCAAGGTCCTGCGTCGCGCCCGCCTCCTGCATGTGGTAGCCGGAGATCGAGATCGAGTTGAATTTCGGCATATGTTTCGACGTATAGGCGAATATGTCCGAAATGATGCGCATCGAATGTTTGGGCGGATAGATGTAAGTGTTCCGCACCATGAATTCTTTCAAAATGTCGTTCTGGATCGTGCCGGCAAGTTTTTCGGCCGGAACCCCCTGCTCCTCCGCCGCCACGATGAACAGGGCGAGCACCGGCAGGACGGCGCCGTTCATGGTCATCGACACCGACATCTGGTCGAGCGGAATGCCGGAAAAAAGCGTCCGCATGTCGTAGATGGAATCGATCGCGACGCCCGCCATGCCGACATCGCCGGCGACGCGCGGATGGTCGGAATCGTAGCCGCGATGGGTGGCGAGATCGAAGGCGACGGAAAGCCCCTTCTGGCCGGCTGCGAGGTTGCGGCGATAGAACGCGTTGGAGTCCTCGGCCGTGGAAAAACCGGCATATTGCCGCACCGTCCAGGGCTGGTTGACATACATGGTCGGATAGGGGCCGCGCAAAAAAGGCGGCAGGCCGGGGAGGGAATCGACCGCCGGCAGTCCTTCGACATCCTCCGCGCCATAGACGCTTTTGACCTCGATGCCTTCCGGCGTCATCCACGGCTCGGCGGAAAAGGAGGGCGTCGCCGCGCTCTGGTTTTTGTCGAGGGCGAGGGTGGAGAAATCGGGAATGCGGGTCATCCGTTCATCCATGCTGCAATGCGCCAATCTTTCTATCTTATACGCCCCTGCCCTGCCCCCCGCCATCATCCATCCGGCGTCAGACTTTGGTCAAGGCGCCGGCGGCCGCGCGGCGGCTCGACGCCGGCCAAATCGAACCGGCGCGGCCGACTGGATGGGAGCAAGACAAATAAGAATTTCGTCAAGGATGTCAGGGTGATTCCCCGGAAACGACGTTTACCGAATCGCCGGTTCGAGCTACAGAAAATCCGCGAATAATCGCGATCCCGCATTCAGGGGGAATTCATGAAAACGCTCAGGAACGCGCTGCTCGGCGCGGTGATCGTCACCACTGCCTTATCGTCGGCTATTGCGCCAGCGTTCGCGCTCGGCGGCTGCGGTCCGAACCGCCATCGCAACCACTGGGGACGATGCGTATGGGGCGGCCAACATCAGGGCTGGTGCGTGAGACACACGGGCCATTACGCCGTTCGCATGCCCAACGGAACTTTGCGCTGCTTCAGGTAATCGCCTTGGACGCCGGGCGCCGAGGGAGCGACTCTCGGCGTCCTGTTCTCGCCAAAGAGGACGACAATGCCGCCGCCAACGGTTTTTTTGCCTTCTGGCTCTTAGGCTTACGCCGCTAAGAAGGTGGTGGCGGCAGGGCAATACGGAAAAGTTAATTTGATAAATCATATTCTGTCGCCGCCATGACGGGCGCGCCAGCCATCAAGCGAGCAGGAAACGGAATTCAAGACCGCTGGAGCCGATAGAAGCGCGGGTCGACCTTCCTGAGAGGCAACGGCAAACTCGACGCGTCGAAAGCGACCACGTCGGTCACGCTCCAGGAAGGGAATGCGCTTTCGATATCGGCGCGGCTCGCGCCGCGCGGCAGGGGACCCCGCCGTCCGGGCGCCCATGCCAGCATCAGCATCGTGGCGCCGGGCGCCGCCAAGGCGTCGACCTCTCGTCCTACAGCTGAGCGCGCGTCTTGGGAAAGGCCGTGAAAGGCGCCGAAATCCCAGAAGAAATCAAAGGCGGGTTCAATGCCGCAAGCGCGGAGCGCCGTCATGTCGCCTTCGACGAAGCGAACGGCTGCGCCCGCCTTTTTCGCTCGCTCGCGCGCGGCCTCCACAGCCGCAGGTACAAGATCGACGCCGGTGACCTGCCAACCGCGAGACGCCAACTCAACCGACCAATGCCCCCGGCCGCAGCCCAGATCGAGCGCGCGCCCGTAAGGTGGGGAACGCTCTCGCTCTTCACGATCGAGCAGGGCGGCGATCTGCGCAGCCGCAGAAGGATGAACCGCTGCCCTCTCCCACGGCGCGAATCCGAACCTGTAGGCCATTCTATAAA
>CAYRNB010000017.1:0-5497 GCA_964425315.1 uncultured Rhodoblastus sp. | reverse complement strand
TTTCGGCGTCGAGCGCCCCTTCACGGCCCGCGGCGGCGACGATCTCGCGCGTCGCCTGCGCGCGCAGGGCCGGCGTTTCATGCCCGTGCGCAAGGCTGAGATATTGCGCGATGAACTCGATATCGAGCAGCCCGCCGGCGGCGAGCTTGATGTCCCACGCGTTGCTCTCGCCCTTTTCCTTGGCGACGAGCGCGCGCATGTCTCGCGCCGCCTTGGCGAGCTTTTCCGCGTCGCGCTTTTGATAGAGGCTCGCCGCGATGATCGCCCGCGCCTCTTCGGCGAGCGTCGCGTCGCCGGCGATCGGCCGGGCGCGCGTCAGAGCCATATGCTCCCAGACTTCCGCCTCCCGCGCCTGATAATCGCGAAACCCGGCGATCTGCGTCGCAACCGGCCCCTGATTGCCGGAGGGGCGCAGCCGCATATCCACTTCGTAAAGCTTTCCCCGCCGCGTCGGCGCCGTCAATGCAGCGATCAGCCTTTGCGTCAGGCGGGTGTAATAGACGACCGCGTGCAGGGATCTTGCCCCGTCCGATTCGGGATTCTCCTTGTCGAAATCGTAAAGCAGGACGAGGTCGAGATCGGAAGTCGCGGTCATTTCGCGCGAGCCGAGTTTGCCCAGCGCCAGAACCACGCAGCGCCCGCCGGCGACCCGTCCGTGTTCGGCGACAAAAAGCTCTTCGACCTTGGCGAGACAGGCGCGGACCATGACGGCGGCAAGGGCCGAATAGGCCCTCCCCCCCTCTTCCGGCTCGATCAGCCCGGCGAAAAGCCGCAGGCCGATCATAAACCCTTCTTCCGCCGCGAAAATCCGCGCTGCGTCGAGAAAGACTTCGAGATATTGCGGCGCGCCGACGAAGAGCGCGAGGTTTTCGGTAAAATCCTCTTCCTCCATCGGCGCCGCGGCGAGGCCGCGGTCGATCGCCGCGTCGAGCAGATGGGGCGCTTGGGCGATTGTCTCGGCAAGGCGCGGCGCGCCGCCGAGCACGTCGGCGAAGAGCTGGCGCATGTCCGCATTCGACTTGAGCAGGGAAAAAAGCTCGACCGCCGCCGGCATTTTGCCGAGCGCGACGTCAAGCGCGGCGAGCGCGGAATCGGCATCGCCGGATTTGGAAAAGGCGTCGAGCAAGGCCGGCACGACTTCGGTCAGCACTTCGCGGGCGCGTGCGCTGCGCACCGCCGGGCGGCGGCCGAAATGCCAGCCGCGCACCGTCTCGGCGGCGAGCGAAGGATTGCGAAAGCCCAATTCGCGCAAGGTCTCGATCGTATCGGGATCGTCGCTCGCGCCGACGAAGACCAGACTGCCGGCGCGGGAATCGAGGCCCGGCGCATGTTCGAAAAGGCGCGCGTAATGGCGCTCCACCGCGCGCAAATGGCGCAGCAGAGCGGTGGAAAAACCGGTAGCGCCGCTAAAGCCGCAAAAGCGGGCGAAATCCTTAAGTCCGGCCTTGTCGGCAGGCAGGCGCTGCGTCTGATGGTCATGCAGCATTTGCAGGCGATGCTCGACGCCGCGCAAAAAACCATAGGCCTCGCTCAATTCCCTGGCCGCTTCCGCCGTGATCCAGCCGTCGATCCTCAATTGACGCAGCATGTCGAGCGTGCGCGCGCCGCGTAAGGCATGGCGGCGTCCGCCGAAAATCAACTGCTGCGTCTGGACGAAAAATTCGATCTCGCGAATGCCGCCGCGGCCGAGCTTCACGTCATGGCCGGCGACGGCGATTTCGGCATGGCCGCGCGCGGCGTGAATCTGGCGCTTCATCGCGTGAATGTCGGCGATCGCCGCGTAGTCGAAATATTTGCGCCAGACGAAGGCCGACATTTCGTTGAGGAAGGAAAAGCCGAGCGCGAGATCGCCGGCGACGGGACGCGCCTTGATCATGGCGGCGCGCTCCCAGTTCTGGCCAAGCGTTTCGTAATAATGGCGGGCGGCGTCGAGCGAAACCGCCGGCGCGGTCGAGCCGGGATCGGGCCGCAGCCGGAGATCGACGCGCACGACATAGCCGTCGCCGGTGCGCTCCTGCAGAAGCTTCAGGAGGTGCTGGACGAGGCGCAAAGCATTGGCCTTGGCGCCGGGGCCGGCGGAAAGCGCGCGCGCCCCCGCCTCATAGAAGACGACGAGATCGACGTCGGAGGAATAATTCAGCTCCATGCCGCCATGCTTGCCAAGCGCCAGCACGACCAGGCCGCAATCCTGCTCCGGCTCTTCGCTGTTCGACAGAGCCAGCTTATCGCCGGCAAGTTTCAGGGCGGCGCGGAGCGCCATGGCGACGAAACGGTCCGCCGCGCGCGAAAGCGC
This sequence comes from uncultured Rhodoblastus sp., assembly GCA_964425315.1. Lineage (GTDB taxonomy): Bacteria > Pseudomonadota > Alphaproteobacteria > Rhizobiales > Beijerinckiaceae > Rhodoblastus. Next base: position 3,204 of record CAYRNB010000017.1, on the reverse strand, counting down.
CCTGGTCGTGGCGACAATGTCGAACTGGCCGGAAAGATCGGCGAGCGCGACGATCAGCGCCGTCTCCTGTTTGGCGCGCCGCAGCAGGCTCATCGCCTGCGCCTCGGAGCAATCGCCGGCGCCGCAGGGCGCCAGACGGTGCAGAACCTCGTTCAGCGCCTCTTCCGGCGGCTTCTCGACGAGGCGCAGCAGGCGAGCGGGATCGCGGCGGACCAGACTCCAGAGAAAGGGCGATTGATCGGCGAGGCCGAGCAGCACGGCGCCCAGCCTCGGCCAATCGGGCATAGCGCGCAGGGCGTCGGCGCAATCCTGCGGCGCGCCCTCCAAAAATTCCTCGAGCCGCGCCCGCGCCGCCGCGAGCCGGGCCGGCTTGGGAAGGCCGAGCGCGACCTTTTTTCTCATGGCGATCCGCTCCTGTGCGGCAGATGCTTTCCGCGCGGCAGGGAAAGGACGACGCGCAGGCCGGGGGCGTTGTCCTCCAGGCGCAGTTCGCCGCCATGCAGCCGCGCCACGGCGGCGGCCAGCGACAGGCCGAGGCCGCTGCCCGGCCGCGAGCGCGACGCCTCCAGCCGCGCGAACCTTTCCAGCACGCGCGCGCGGTCTTCGGCGGGAACGCCCGGCCCGCAATCCGCCACGGCGATCTCCACCCGTTCCCCGGCGCTTCGCGCGGAAATTTCCACTTTCGCCTCGCCGCCGGGAACTTCGGGCGCGCCATATTTCAAGGCGTTGTCGATGAGGTTGGCGAGCGCCTGCCCGATCAATTCGCGCTGGCCGCTGATCGGCAGCGGCCCGACGGCCGCGACGCGCAATTCCACGCCGCTCTCCTCGGCCGCCGGCTCGTAAAGTTCGGCCATGTCGGCGGCGATCGCCGCCGCGTCGAGATCGTCGAATCCCTCGCCGGGCGCCTGCGATTCGGCGCGCGCGATCATCAGCAGCGCGTCGAAAATGCGAATCAACCCGTCCGCCTCTTCAACCGCCTTCTCGAGCGCGGCGCGGCAGTCCTCCTCGCCCCGGTCGAGCGCCAGCGCCTGTTCGGCGTTGTTGCGCATCCGGGTGAGCGGCGTGCGCAGATCGTGGGCGATATTGTCCGAGACCTCGCGGATGCCGTCCATCAGGCTCGTGATGCGGTCGAGCATGGAGTTGAGATTGCGCGCCAGCCGGTCGAGTTCGTCATCGGCGCCGGAAAGCGGCAGGCGCCCGGAAAGGTCCTCGTGCAGCAGGGTCGCGGCCTTGGCGCTCATGGCGTCGACGCGATTGAGCAGGCGGCGGGCGACGAACAGGCCTCCGAACGTCCCGATCACCAGGAGCCACAGAAGCGAGGTGAAAAGGGCGGAGCCGAATATGCGCCTCAGCCTTTCGCGGTCTTCGAGATCGTGGCCAACCAGCAGGCGAAACTGATCAGGCAGCACGATGACCCGCGCCAGCGCCCGATGTTTGACATTGGGCTCGCCGAGCCGCTCGTAATTGGTCTCGACCGCCGCCGTCTGGTCGAGAACGCCTGCCGGAAGCTCCGCGACATTGCCGGCGAGCGACACGCCAGTCGGCGAGACGACGAGATAGATGGAATCGCCCGGCGCGCGCGCCCGCCTTTCCACCACGCTGACCAATTGGGCCAGGCCGCCGTCAGCATATTGATCGACCAGGCCTTTCACGTTGGCGACGATAGTCTGCCTGATCTGGGCGTCGATCAGCTGACGGACGTTTTCGCCCACCCGCTCGAGCACCAGGGTGAAGCCGAGGCCGATGATGACGAAATAGGCGACCGACAATTTGAACACGGTGGTGCGAAAAAGTTTCGCCCAGGGCGCCCATCGGACGATGCCGGATCTACTTTCCCCTTCCATGCCGCAAGCCTGCTTTCCGCGCCGAACGCTTAACCGTCAGCATCCGCGATCCGGCTCTGCCCCGCAAGTTACCGAACGGTCATGCATGGTTCGGTAGAAACCCGGAATTAACCTTGACGGCTACATTGTCACAGGGCGGCGCGCGAACCGAAATTTCGCCGCGCTGCGAGGTTGGTAGCGAAGGTTCAGCGTCCATGCTTATGACAATCGACCATTGGCTCGCGCGCTTTTTCGGCGCCAAAAGGCGCGAGGGGCGCGCCTGGCCTTTGGCCCAACGCGCGGCTTACGGCCATGACGGCCTGGAGTTGCGCCAGATCGCCGTTCGGGAGCTCATGACCGAACAGGACGAGACGCCGGCGCATCTCGCCTATGCGCCCTATCTGCGGCGGCCGCGCGGAATCCTGCCCGAATCGAATGAGGTCCAGGCCGCGCCGCCGACGCCCGTCGCGCCCAACGGCGAATACGTCCGCCGCGAGGCGCTGGCGACCCAGCGCTCGCGCGATTTTTTCCGTGACCACGCGCAAGACCTGAATGGATCGGCCGAGCCCGCCGCCAAGGGGCCGCCGCAATTTTGCAGCGAACATGCGGTCAGCGCCCTGGAAAGCAGCGCCCGGCCGCAATTCTGGCGGGTAGATCGGCCGAATGTGCGTTTCACCCGCACTTCGGAAACCTTGATCTCCCGCCGCAAAGCGGAAAAAGAGGCGCGACGCCGCGCCGAGGAGGAGGCGCGGCGCAAACAGGAAGAGGAACAGCGTCTCGTCGAGCAAACGCGCCTCGCGCAGATCCAGTGCTCCACGGACCCGGCGCCGCGCGTGCGCTACACCCGCACGCCGGACGCCGTCTTGCGCGCCAAGGCCGGCCTGAGCGATCCGGCGGCCGAACCGCCCTTCGGCGCCTTTGCCGATATGGGCGCGCGTTTTTCGTTCGGCGCCGCCGGCAGGCGGGCCGAAACGCCGGCGCCTGCGCCGCCGCACGCCGCCGCTCCGGCGGAAAAGGCGAGGCCCGAGAAAATCCGCGTGCGGGTCAAAGCCGGCGCCAGCCGGGCGGAGGAGCCCGAGCCCGAGCCCGCGACAATCGCCGCCCCGGCGCCCGCGCCGCGAATCGCGCCCCGCAAGACGCGTAGCAAAGCCGCCCGCGCCACTCCCGCGCCGGAGACCTACGAAGCCGTCTCCATCGACATGCTGAGCGAGCCGCCGCAGCAAGCCGATCCGGTCGAGGCCGACGACCAGATCGAGGTCAACGCCGACATGCTGGAAAAGACGCTGGAGGATTTTGGGGTGCGCGGCGACATATTGAACGCGCATACCGGGCCTGTTGTGACCTTGTACGAATTCGAGCCTGCGCCTGGGATCAAGTCGTC
>CAYRNB010000016.1:7805-46697 GCA_964425315.1 uncultured Rhodoblastus sp. | reverse complement strand
GACCGGCATATGGATCGGGAGCCTGAAATGAAGTCGCTCATTTGCCGCTTCGCGGAAGACGAGTCCGGGGCCACCGCAATTGAATACGCCCTCATCGCCACCCTCATCTCCATCGTCAGCATTGTCGCCATGACCGCCATCGGCAGCAATCTGAACAACAAGTTCAATTCGGTCGCCAACGCTCTGCAGTGAGAGCAAGCGACGCTCGTGGCGCTGGACAAATTGACGCGTTCTCGCGATCCGCGGCGAGGCGCAGGCAAGATTTTGGTCCCGTAATGGACCATTTTGTTGGATTTCGACGTGGTTGAGCCCGCGCCGGTAACGAAAGTGTAAGCGCCGCAGGCGATGATTTGCGTCACTCGCGCCGCTATGGATTCGCTCATGTTCGACACCGCCCTGCTCGTCATTTTTCCGGCCTTGATGGCCTATGCCGCATTTTCCGATCTTTTCACCATGACGATATCGAACTGGATCTCCATCGTGCTGGTGGTCGCCTTCGTCGTCATTGCCGCGCTGCTCGGCATGCCATCCTCGACCATCCTTCTGCATCTCGGCTGCGGCGCCGCGGTGCTGGTCGTTTCCTTCATCCTGTTCGCATTCGGCTGGATCGGCGGCGGCGACGCCAAATTGGCCGCGACAACCGCGGTATGGATGGGCTTCGAGCACCTGGCCGAATATGGCATGGGCTCGGCGCTCATCGGCGGCATGCTGACCCTGGCGATCTTGCAGTTCCGTCGGCTGCCCATGCCCGCCTGGATGCGCGCGCGCGACTGGGTGATGCGCTTGCACGACAAGAATTCCGGCGTTCCCTACGGCATTGCTTTGGCCATCGCCGGCGTGATCCTTTATCCCGAGACCCGCATCTATTTGAGCCTTTTCGGCGTGTGATTTCCATCGCTCCGGGCTAGGAGACCGTTTGATAATTCAGATGGCGCCGCCCGCGCTCCAGAGTCTCGCCGCGGCGAGACTTTTTCTTTTTAAAAGACGGCTTCGGCGCGCCCGATAAATTTTCGTTGCCCTTGGGTAAAATCTGTGACGATGCATTAACCTTAATTTGACGTTTCACTGATTGAATTCGCTTAACCGCACTCCTCCTGGAACGTCAAAAAGCCATGAAAAAAGCTCGGCTTACCCTCCTAGGCTTCGCCGTCGCCACCGGCGCGGGCGCCATCTATCTGGTAATGCAGATTCAGCGTCCGGCGCCGCCGCCGAAAGTCATCGTCGCGGCCGCGCCACGCGCGCCGCAGCTTCAACAAATCCTGGTGGCCGCGCACCAATTGAATTTCGGTTCGGTGATCCAGCCGACCGATCTCACCTGGCAGGGCTGGCCAAAGAATTCGGCCATTCACGGTGTGATTCGAAAATCCGATTCGCCAAACGCGATTGAGGATCTGAAAGGGTCGGTGGTTCGCGGCTCGTTTCTCGCGGGCGAGCCGATCCGGCGGGAAAAACTCGTCAAGGGCGGCAAGGGCGGCTATCTCTCCGCCATGCTGAAGCCGGGCTATCGCGCCGTCGCCATCAATATCGAAGGCAGCGGCGCGACCTCCGCCGGCAATTTCATTCTGCCCGGCGATCATGTCGATGTGATTCGCATCTATCGCGACGAGAACGCCGCCAAATCCGGCGCGGGCGACGCCTATGCCAGCGAGACCCTGGTCAAAGACGTCCGCGTGCTCGCCATAGGACAGAATGCGCAGGACAAGGGCGGCCAAATCGTGATGAACGGCTCCACGGCGACGCTCGAGCTCGATCCGCGCCAGGCCGAAACCGTCATTCTCGCCCAGCGCACCGGGCAATTGTCGCTGGTCTTGCGCTCCTTGGAGGACTCCAAGCCGCAAAGCGCTCCGGTCACGACCGCCGACGACCGTTACGATCGCTCCGTGACCGTCGTGCGCGCGGGGATAGCCACCCAGTCGCGCGGTCAGTGATCTGAAGACTCGAAAGCCGCGCCAAGCCAAGGCGCGCATCCAGGAGCTAAGGACAATGCAAATGACGCGACAGACTCTGATCGGTGGAATCGTCGCCGCGCTCGCACTGACATCGCCAATGTTGCCGGATTGCGCGCGGGCGGCTCAAAGCGGCGCCATTGCTTTTCACGGCCATTCGGTCCGACGCCTGACCATGGGCGTCGGCAAATCCGTCATCGTCGAGCTTCCCGCGCCTGCCGGCGAAATCTTCGTCGGCAATCCGGCCGTCGCCAACGCCGTCGTCCGTTCCGCGCGCAAGATCTACATTATTGGTCAATCGGCCGGCCAGACCACGATTTACGCCATGGACAAGCATGGCCACCGGATCGCCACGCTGGAGCTGTCGATCGGACGCGACATCGGCGAATTGCAGAGCATCATCCACGCCGCCCTGCCCAAAGCCAACATTGTCGCGCGCACGATCAACGACTCGATCATCCTCACCGGACAGGTCGAATCCCCCGGCGACATGCAGACCGCGCTCGACATCGCCAAAGGTTTCGTCAACAGCCTCGGCAAAAACGGCGCCGCCACGGCCGGCATGGTGGTCAACGCCATCACCATCAAAGGTCGCGACGAAGTGATGATCAAGGTCACGGTCGCCGAAATCCAGCGCAATATCGCGAAACAGCTCGGCATCAGCCATTCGAATCTGGCGGGCTCCTGGGGCAATTTCACTCAGGACAATCCCTTCAGCGTCAATGGCGGCGCGCTTTCGAAAACCGCCCTCAACACTTTAACCAATTTCGGCGGCGCGACCACGCTGACTCAGACGCTGCAGGCGTTCGAGCGCGACGGCGTGGCGCGCACCCTGGCGGAGCCAACCGTCGTCGCCGTATCCGGCGAAAGCGCCAAATTTACCGTCGGGGGCGAAATCCCGATCTCCACCGGCGTAACCTGCACCGGCGCAGCCGGATCGTCGGGCGGTTCCTCTACTTCCGCCTGCGCCGCCGGCGTCACCTTCAAGACCTATGGCGTGACGCTGAACTTCACGCCGGTCGTCCTGTCGTCTGGGCGCATCTCTCTGCGCCTGGCCACTGAAGTGTCGGAAATCGATCCGAACAACAGCGCCATCGTCAACGGCGAAACTGTTCCTGGCTTCCGCACCCGGCGACATGAGACCACGGTTGAATTGCCCACCGGCGGCTCGATCGCCACCGCCGGACTGATCCAGACCGTGTCGAACCAGGGAATTTCCGGCACGCCCGGCCTGATGAACCTGCCGATCCTCGGCACGCTGTTCCGTTCACGCGACTATCAGCGGCAGGAAACCGAACTGATGATCATCGTCACGCCCTATATCGTCAAATCCGTTCCCGCCAGCGCCCTGGCGCGGCCGGACCAGAATTTCGCCGACGCCACCGATCCGCAGGCCTGGCTGCTCGGGCGCGTCAACAGGCTCTACTCCACCACCGACAATCCCGAAGCGATGCAGCATTTCTACGGCCGCGTCGGCTTCATCCACGACTGAACCCGCGCCACATGATCTTAACAAGACGGAAACCGTTTTTTGACGAGATCATGTTCGATCGAAGCCGCAACCCGGCAAGAGCATTTACCTCAATACGGATCCAGCCATGTCGCACTTTCGCCTAATCCGGACCAAAGCTCGCCGAAGCGTTGCGCAAAAGCCGCTGAGACTGGCCGCCCTCCTCGCTCTGGCCGCGCCTCTTGCCGCTTGCTCGGGAGCCGACCGGATCGTCACCAACTCCATCCCCCCGCAAGGCTATCGCGCGCGCCATCCGATCCAATTGACCCATGGGCGGGTCAATCTCGATGTCTTCGCCCATGTCAATAGAGGCAGGCTCGACGCACGGACGAGCGCGCAGGTTCGCCAATTCGCTGGCGAATTTCGCCAGAGAGGCTCAGGCGACATCGCCATAGCCTTGCCGAAGGGAGGGCCAGGCGCCGCCGAAGCCCGCGCCGCTTTGCCCGGCCTGCGCCGGGCGCTGGCCCAGGGAGGCGCTCGAGGCTATGTCGTCGTCTCCACTTATCCGGTCGCCAATCCCCATCTCGCTTCGCCTATCCGCCTATCCTATGCATCGATTGTCGCGAAGGTGCGCGATCGCTGCGGCCAATGGCCCAATGACCTCGCGTCGGGCTCCTCTGTCCAGGGCTGGCAAAACCGCCCCTATTGGAATTTCGGATGCGCCACCCAGCAGATGCTCGCCGCTCAAGTCGCAGATCCGCGCGATCTCGTCGGTCCGGCGGCCGAAACGCCGCCCGATTCGCATATGCGCGGCCGCGCGATCGACGCGGTGCGCAAAGGCCAGGATCCCGGCACGCACTGGTCGGTACAGAATACCAATATCGGCGGCGTAGGAAATTGATCCATGACCATCGACTTCACTGAAGACACCATCCACAATTCGGCTCCGGCCCCGGCTCAAGCCCAGATTGCGCCCGTTCCGCGCATCTCGCTCCAGGCCTTTTGCGAGACGCAGGAAGTCGCCGCTCTCATCAGCGAGGCGGCGGTCGACCGGCGCATGGAAAAAGCGCATGTCAAGGTGAACATGGGCGGCGCCGAGGCGGCGGTGGAGGCTTATCGCACTTCGCCGACGCCCAATGTCGTTGTCCTCGAAACCACCGCCGCCCGTTCGGACCTGATGAGCCAACTCGAGGCGCTCGCCGAATTCTGCGACCATGGCACCAAGGTGATCGTGATCGGCAAGCTCAATGACATAACGCTCTATCGCGCTTTGATTTCGCGCGGCGTCTCCGACTATCTGGTCCAGCCTTTCACCGTGATGGATTTTGTCGCGACGCTGTCGGCGCAGTTCAACCATGAGAGCTCGGCGCCGCTCGGCCGGATCATCGCCGTCACCGGCAGCAAGGGCGGGTCGGGCGCCTCCTGCGTCGCGCATAATCTCGCCTGGTCGATCGCGCGGGACGTCGATGCGGCGACCGTAATCGCCGATCTCGACCTGCCCTTCGGCACGGCCGGCCTCGACTTCAACCAGGACCCGCCGCAAGGCATAGCGGAAGCGGTTTTCGCACCGGAACGCCTCGATTCCAATCTGGTCGACCGGCTCCTGTCGAAATGCAGCGAGAAATTGTCGATTCTCGCCGCGCCCGCGACAGTCGAGCGCAATTACGACGTGACGGAAATGGCCTTCGACAACCTTTTGGAAATCTTGAGCGCCTCTACGCCCTATATCGTGCTCGATGTTCCGCATGTCTGGACCCCCTGGTCGCGGCGCATGCTCGTCGCCGCCGACGAAACCGTGGTCGTCGCCTCCCCCGAACTGGCGAGTCTGCGCAACGCCAAGAGCATGCTCGATACGCTGCGCGGGCTGCGCAAGAATGATCCCGCGCCGCGTCTCGTGCTCAATGGCGTGGGGCTGCCGAAGCGGCCGGAAATTTCGCCGGCCGATTTCGGCAAGGCGGTCGAGACTGAAGCCTCCGCGATTGTCCCCTTCGACGCCAAATTGTTCGGGACCGCGGCCAATAACGGCCAAATGATCGCCGAAATGGAAGACGGGGCGAAGATCGCCGCGATTTTCCAGGATCTGGCGCGCCAAGTCACTGGCCGCGCGGTGATCAAGCGCGAGTCCCGAGGGTTATTCGACCCCCTGCTCGCTATGTTCAAGGGTTAGTTCCGCCGCGTCCGTAAGACGGCGCACAAAATTCAGCGTCTGAGGAGATGGGAACGACGATGTTTGGAAAGCGCTCCGCCACCGGCGCCCCGTCGCCACGCGCGACGCAGGGACCGTCCTCCAAGGTCGTCGAGGCGCTGACGCCCGCAGTCCCGACGCAGCCTTTGGCGACGACGCCGCCGCCGCCGCCCGAAACCCGCCGCTCCGACGAATATTACCTCACCAAGAGCACGATTTTCGGCGCACTCATCGAAGCGATCGACCTGTCGCAACTTTCCAAGCTCGACGCGGAAAGCGCGCGCGAAGAAATCCGCGACATCGTGAATGAAATCATTTCCATCAAGAATGTCGTCATGTCCATCGCCGAGCAGGAAGACCTGCTCGAAGACATATGCAACGACGTCTTGGGCTATGGGCCGCTGGAGCCGCTGCTGGCGCGCGACGACATCGCCGACATCATGGTCAACGGCGCCATCCACACCTATATCGAAGTCGCGGGCAAGATCCAGCTGACCAATGTGCGCTTCCGCGACAATTCGCAGTTGATGAACATTTGCCAGCGCATCGTGAGCCAGGTCGGCCGCCGCGTCGACGAATCCTCGCCGATCTGCGACGCGCGCCTCGCCGACGGCTCCCGCGTCAACGTCATCGCGCCGCCGCTCGCCATCGACGGCCCCGCCTTGACCATCCGCAAATTCAAGAAGGACAAACTGACGCTCGATCAGCTGATGAAATTCGGCGCGATCTCGCCGGAAGGCTCGGAACTCCTGAAAATTATCGGACGCGTGCGCTGCAATGTCCTGATTTCCGGCGGCACGGGCTCCGGTAAGACGACCTTGCTCAATTGTCTGACCAACTATATCGACCACGACGAGCGAATCATTACCTGCGAAGACGCCGCCGAACTGCAATTGCAGCAACCGCATGTCGTCCGGCTCGAAACGCGCCCGCCCAATCTCGAAGGCCAGGGCGCGATCACCATGCGCGATCTCGTCAGGAACTGCCTGCGCATGCGTCCCGAGCGCATCATCGTCGGCGAAGTGCGCGGCGCCGAGGCTTTCGACCTGCTTCAGGCGATGAATACCGGCCATGACGGCTCGATGGGAACGCTGCACGCCAATTCGCCGCGCGAAGCCCTGAGCCGCCTCGAATCGATGATCACCATGGGCGGCTTTTCCCTGCCGGCGCGCACCATTCGCGAAATGATCGTCTCATCCATCGACGTGATCATTCAGGCGGCGCGCCTGCGCGACGGCTCGCGCCGCATCACGCATATCACCGAGGTCATGGGCCTCGAAGGCGATGTCGCCATCCTGCAGGATCTTTTCGTCTACGACATCGTCGGCGAGGACGCCAACGGCAGGCTGAAAGGGCGTCATCGCTCAACTGGCATAGGCCGTCCCCGCTTCTGGGAGCGCGCGCGCTATTACGGCGAGGAGCAACGACTCGCCGCGGCGCTCGACGCCTCCGAAGCGCGCGAATGAACGTCAGGGAGCGGAAATGGACATTCAGTCGGTTCTGATCGTCGTTTTGACCGTCAGCTCTCTCGCTGGCTTTTTTTACATTTTCATTGACCCGCTCCTCACCGGCGAGGCCAAGGCGGAAAAGCGCCACGCGCGAATCGTGGCAAAAAGCTCAAGCGTCGCGCGAGGAATGGACCGTTCCACCGACGCCGCCGCGCGCCGCAAGCAAGTATCCGACAGCCTCAAGGAGCTGGAGCGGCGCAACGCCGAGAAACAGAAAACGACGCTCGAAGACCGCATCGCTCAGGCCGGCTACGAGCTCACGAAGCCGCAGTTCTTCATCGCGTGCGGCGGCGCCGCCCTGTTGACGTCGCTGCTGCTTTTCGTCATGAGCCATAGCGCGTTGATGGCGGCGGTGGCCGGTCCCGTCATCGGCGGCCTCGGCCTGCCGAATTTCTGGCTCAGCCGCATGACCAAGAAGCGCTTGCGTAAATTCGAACTGGAATTCCCCGGCGCCATTGACGTCATCATCCGCGGCGTCAAGGCGGGCTTGCCGCTCGGGGACTGCCTGCGCATCATCGCCTCCGAATCGCCGGAGCCTGTCCGATCCGAATTCCGCGCGATCATCGAGACGCAGACGATCGGCCTCTCGACCGCGGAAGCGGTCGAACGCATGACGAGCCGCATTCCGACCCCCGAAGCCAATTTCTTCGCCATCGTCATCGCCATCCAGCAGAAGGCCGGCGGCAATCTCGCGGAAGCCTTGAGCAATCTGGCGCGGGTGCTGCGCGAACGCAAGAAAATGCGCGACAAGATCAAGGCGGTGTCCTCGGAAGCCAAGGCGTCGGCGTCGATCATCGGCTCCCTGCCGGTCGTCGTGGCTTTGCTCGTCTATCTGACGAGCCCGCATTATATCGAACTCTTGTGGACGACCGAAGGCGGCCGCATCACGCTGGTCGTCTGCGGCATCTGGATGGCGATTGGCGTCTTCATCATGAAGAAAATGATCGCCTTCGATATCTGATCCCGGTTTCCACAACTTCTCGCAATGCAAGGCCGCAAGCGATGATTGATCTGCTCTACGATAAGCTCGCTGATTCGCACACCTTGCTCGCCTTGCTCGTCGGCATTTTGACCGTAATCAGCCTGCTCGCCTTCGGCCTGCCCTTTCTCGAACGAGACAGTCTCGCAGACAGGATGAAGCTCGTCGCCTCGGAACGCGAGCGCATCCGCGCGCGCGAACGCGAAAAGCTGATGGCGAAAAATTCCGGCAAGCTGCGGCGTACGCCAAAAGTTTTCATGAAGGACATCGTCGATCGATTCAGCCTGTCGAAATGGCTCGGCACCGATCAGGCGAAAGCGCAACTGGCCATGGCCGGGTTTCGCGGTCCGCAGGCGGAAATCGCTTTCCTCTTCTTTCGCCTCGTGACGCCGATCGGCGCCATGCTTCTCAGTGCGATCTATTTATTTTTCATCGCTCATTTCAAATTCGGCTTCATCGCCAAAGTGGCCATTGTGCTTTTCGTGACTTATATCGGCCTGAAGGCGCCGGAGCTTTACATCAAGAACACAACCGATAAACGCCAGCTGAGCATGAAAAGAGCGATTCCCGACGCCATGGACCTGCTGCTGATCTGCGTCGAGTCCGGCATGTCGATCGAACACGCGTTCCGCCGCGTGAGCCAGGAAATCGGCGTGAGCTCCATTTCTTTGGCGGAGGAATTCACCCTGACCACCGCGGAATTGTCCTACCTGCCCGACCGGCGCGCGGCCTACGAGAATTTTTTCAACCGCACTGGACTCGAAGCGGTCAAAAACATCACGACATCGCTGATCCAGGCGGAGAAATACGGCACGCCCCTCGGCACGGCATTGCGCGTCGTATCTCAGGAGTCGCGCGACAACCGCATGATGGAGGCCGAGACCAAGGCGGCCTCCCTGCCGCCCAAACTCACCGTGCCGATGATCCTTTTCTTCCTGCCGGTCCTAATGGCGGTGATTCTCACGCCGGCGGCCATCCAAATCGCCCATAGCCATTGGTGATCGCCGCGCGGCTGAACCGACGCGCGAGCGGCTCAACCGGGCTTTCGTCTTTGGCGATTGGGAGGGATCTATCAGCGTCCAGCCGCATTCAGGCTGAGCCGCTCACGCTTTCCGCGCGCGCTCGGCGTTTCGATGTCTCGCCAGGTGTTCGACTGCGAGATCATCTGACGGATCTGGGCGACATTTTCGCTTGCTTCGTTCGGAGGCAGGTCGCGTTCGGATATTTTCTCGGCTTCGGCGAACTTGCCTTCGAGCGCAAGGACAAGCGCCAGGTTCTGGCGCTCCCGCTTGTCGGCGCGCGGACTCGCGACCGCCTCGCGCAAGACCTGCTCGGCGCGCGGCAGATTGTGCGACAGGGCGTAAGACAGGCCGAGATTGGATAGGACGGAGGGCTCGCCCGGCGCCAATTTGAGCGCGGTCTCATAATAGGCTTGCGCCGCGGCGTGATCGCCGAGTTCGTCCGCTATGGTGCCGCGCGTGGAGACCACCGACCAATTGGGATTGTCCGGCGTGTCGGCCTGGTTGAGCACAGCTTCCGCCCTTTCCAGCTGGCCAACATCCACAAGGGCCTTGCCATAGGCGGCGAGCACGTCGCGGTCGCCTGGATGTTTGATCGCTTCGTTCTGCAAGACCGCCGCCGCCTGATTGTTGAGGTCGCGCATGCGCAAGGCGTTGGCGTAGGCGAGAGCGATCTTCTTGTCGCCCGGATGCGCCTCATATTCCTTCTGCAATTGTTGGGAATATTGCAGCAGGCCTTGCGGCGAGGAAGAAGCGGGCTGCTTCGGCGCGGCGATCGAGCCGGTAATGTCGTCCATGCCGATTGTCTTGCAGCCGGAAAGCGCCAGCAACGCGACCAGGGCGACGCCGCCCGCGGCGCGCGGCTTGAAAAGCGCGGAAAGCCCCTTGCCATTTGTCTTCACGACGCATCCCCTGCTTTTGAAACGCGAAACTTCGGCAAGGACGCCGAAGCGACGAGACCGTATGAAAAAGCGGCGTTTTATGCGAAAAACCGGCGAAAGCTTTTTCATGCGCCGCAAAGAAAAGGAATAATTCGTTAACCCTAATGGAGCGTTAACGAGCAACGCTATGGCGGCGCCCAATTTGGTCGAGCGAAGGCAGGCTCCATGTTCGAAACGCCCAAGGTGAAATTCGCCGATCCGTCGGCCCAATCCGTCCCAATCTGGCTGGCGAGCGCGAAGAAAATCGCCGAGGCGATCAAGTCGCCCGGTTCCGCTCCCGACTTGCCGGCGGAAGCCCTCGACCTCGCCGCCGCCGTCTCTTTCGAAGCCAGGCCCGGGCGCCATCTCCTTTTTGCTCAAAAGGACGCCAAGCCGGGCGTCATCTTCTGCCTCGACGACGATCCGAAGGCCGACCCCTTTCTGCCGGGCGCGCTGGCGGCGGCGCTGCCGGCCGGCGATTACCGATTCGTCGCCAATCCGCCAAAGCCTGAACTCGCCGCCCTCGCCTTTCTCCTCGGCGGCCACGCCTTTACGCGCTACAAGGCGCAAAAGGAGAAAGCGCGGCTCGCCGCGCCGGACGGGATCGATGCGCGCGCCGTCGAATCCGTCGCGAGCTGGGTCGTATTCGCGCGCGACCTGATCGACACGCCCGCCAACGATATGGGGCCGGACCAATTGGAGGCGGCCTGCCTGAGCGTCGCCGATTTCTTCGGCGCTGAGGCGACGATCGCGCGCGGCGAGGAACTGGCCGAAAAATTTCCGCTCATCCACGCGGTCGGCAAGGGCTCGCCCCGCGCGCCGCGCCTCTTCGACCTGCGCTGGCGGCCGGAAAGGGCGCGCAAAATGACCCTGGTCGGCAAGGGGGTCTGCTTCGATTCGGGCGGACTCGACATCAAGCCCGAAAGCGCCATGGGCCTGATGAAAAAGGACATGGGCGGAGCGGCGGCGGCCCTGGCCGCAGCGGCGATGATTATGGCCGCCGATGTCGACGTCGCCCTGCGGCTGTTGATCCCCATCGTCGAAAATTCCGTCTCCGGCGAAGCGTTTCGCCCCGGCGACGTCTATCCCAGCCGCAAGGGACTGACCGTCGAGATCGGTAACACCGACGCCGAGGGCCGGCTCATTCTCGCCGAGGCCTTGACCTGCGCCGATGAGGAAAAGCCCGAGCTTTTGGTCGACTTCGCCACTTTGACCGGCGCCGCGCGCGTGGCGCTGGGCCCCGATCTGCCGCCGTTTTTCACCGATGACGACTCGCTCGCCGCCGCCATTCTCCGCCACGGCGAAGAAGTCAACGATCCGGTCTGGCGCCTGCCCCTTTGGGGCGCCTATGACGAGAAGCTCGACGGCAAGGTCGCCGACCTCACCAATGCGCCGGCCGGCGGCATGGCGGGCGCCATAACGGCGGCGCTCTTCCTGCGGCGATTCGTGTCGGAGGGCGCGTCTTACGCGCATTTCGACATTTACGGCTGGACGCCCAAAGCCAAGCCGGGTCGCCCGGAAGGCGGAGAGCCGCAAGCGGCCCGGTTGATTTTCAGCCTCGCGTGCGAAAGATTCGGGACGGCAAATCTTCCGTAACCCAATCGGAATAAGCTGCTTTCGCACGAGCAGACATACAGCGCGTCAATCCCGCCGGACGCGGCGGGACTGGAGAAACGAATTGAATTACGACAGAAGACTGACGCCGGCGCGACCGGACCTCGCGGCCGAGCATCTGCGCGACACAGTCACGGCGGACGCCTATGCGCCCGGCGTCCGCATGCAGGTTTGCGTCTCCCATGTCGACGTCAAGCGCGAACCGACGGAAAACTCTCATACCGACACCCAGGCCCTCTTCGGAGAAACCCTGATCGTCTATGAGCAAAAGGACGGCTGGTGCTGGGGCCAACTCGATCACGACCGCTATGTCGGCTATATCGACGAAAACGCCCTCACCGAAAAAATCGTCAAGCCGAACCATCGCGTGCGCGCGCGGCACACATTGGTCTTTTCCGAACCCAACATCAAATCGCCGCCGGTCGACGCATTGCCTTTCGCTGCGGAGGTCCATGTCGTTTCGGCCAATGGGCAATTTTCCGAAATCGACGGCGGCGGCCATATCTTCTCACGCCATCTCGCCACGTTGACGAGGCCGCTGCGTGATTTCGTCGCCCTGGCGGAAATGTTCATGTACACGCCCTATCTGTGGGGCGGGAAGACCGATGTCGGAATCGACTGCTCCGGGCTGGCGCAATTGACTCTGGCGGCGGTGGGCGTCGCCGCCCCGCGCGACACCGACATGATGGAGACCTTGCTCGGGCGTCCCGCCGATGTCGACGACCGCATGCGCGGCTTGCAGCGCGGGGATCTCGTATTCTGGCGCGGCCATGTCGGCATCATGCAGAGCCAGGAAATGATGCTCCACGCCAATGCGCACACCATGATGGTGATGAGCGAGCCGTTCGCCACGGCGCGCGAGCGCATCCGCGTCAATAATCTGTCCGAAGTCACCGCGGTCCGGCGCGTTTAGGCTCCAAACGCACGCCACAGGTCGAAAAAAGGCTGCGGCGGCCCGTGGCCGGCGCCGATATGAATCGTTTCGCCGGCGGCGAGCGCCTTGCTCAAGAATTCTTTCGCCTCGCCTATGGCCTGTCTCAGTTCGGCCCCCTGGCCGAGACGCGCGGCTATGCCGGAGGAAAGCATGCAGCCGGTGCCATGGGTGTTGCGCGTCGTCAGGCGCGGCGCGGCGAATTCGGTGAAATCCGTCCCGTCGAAAAGCAGGTCGAGCGCCGCCTCTCCATGCAAATGGCCGCCCTTGACCAGAACGGCCGGCGCGCCGAGCCTGTGCAGGCGCACGGCGATTTCGCGCATGTCCTCGGCGCTTTCCGGCATGCGTCCGCCGGCGAGCAGCGCGCTTTCCATGAGGTTGGGCGTCACCAGACGCGCGAGCGGAAAGAGCTTTTCGCGCATCGGCCCCACCAATTTGGCGCCGCCAAGGCTGTGGCCGCCGCTCGCCACCATGACCGGATCGAAAACGACATTGGGCGCGTCATAGCGTCGCAGCAGCGCCGCTATGGTCTCGACATTCTCCGCCGAGCCGGTCATGCCAATTTTGACCGCATCCACTTTAATGTCGGCGAAAATCGATTCGATCTGCGCCGCCGTGAATTTGTGCGGCGTCACATGGATCGCCTGAACGCCCAAAGTGTTCTGCGCCGTCAAGGCCGTGACGACCGCCATGCCGTAACAGCCGAAAGCGGCAAAGGTCTTGATGTCGCCCTGCGCGCCGGCCCCGCCGGATGGGTCCGAGCCGGCGATAGAGAGAATTTTGGTCAGTCCTTTCATGCGCGCCCCCTGTACGCCGGCGAAGACTGGCGGACTTTTCGTCGCGTTACAAGTTTCACGCTGCGGCGCCGCCGGCAAAAAAAGCGAAACAGGGCTTTTCGAAAAAATGGCGAAATTTCAAAGAATAGAGACCTTTTCTGGACGCCGCCGACTCGTAAACGGGGCCTGGCGCCCGCATTTTTCACCGCAGCGCGACGCGAAAAGAGTATAAGCTTGGGCGCAAGCGGGACGAGAACATGCCACTTCACAGCAGCCAAGACGAATACGCCTCCATCATCGACGGCCGCTGCCGCGATCCGTTCCGAATACTCGGGCCGCATCGCAAGGCGGAAAAAACCGATCTCACCGTCTTTCTGCCATTCGCCCATCATGCCGAAGTCCTGATCGGCGGCAAGGCCATAGAAATGCGGCCGCAGGGCGGCGGGATTTTCACCGCCACGGGGATCGCCGGCCCGGAGGGGCTGAAAGCCTCGGATTACCGCATCGCCATCGATTGGGGCCATGCCAAGCAGGTTCTGGCCGATCCTTACGCTTTCGCGCCGCTGCTGAGCGAATACGATCTTTATCTCTTCCGCGAAGGCCGGCTCTTTCGCATGGCCGACAGTTTCGGCGCCAATCCGCACGAGATCGACGGCGTCTCCGGCGTGCTTTTCTCTGTCTGGGCGCCCGACGCGCATAGCGTTTCGGTGGTCGGCGATTTCAACGGCTGGAATCCGATGCGCCATCCCATGCGCCTGCGCATCGAAGCGGGCGTGTGGGAGATTTTCCTGCCGGGCGTCGAGCCGGGCGCGCGTTACAAATACGCCATTACCACCTATGGCGGCGGCAAATTGCCGTGGAAGGCCGATCCGCTCGCCAAAAAGGCGGAGCCGGCGCCAGCTTCCGCCTCGATCGTCGCGGCGCCGCTCGATATCGATTGGCATGACGCCGACTGGATCGCCCGCCGCGCGGAACGCCAGGCGCCCGACGCCCCGCTCAGCTTTTACGAGGTCCACGTGGAATCCTGGCTGCGCGGCCAGTACGAATGTCCGGTCTCCTGGGACGGCGCCATTGACCGTCTCATCCCCTATGTGCGCGAAATGGGTTTCACCCATATCGAATTACTGCCGGTCATGGAGCATCCGTTCGGCGGCTCTTGGGGCTATCAGCCGCTCGGCCTTTTTGCGCCGACGGCGAAGCTCGGCGAACCGGAAGATTTCGCGCGTTTCGTCGACGCCTGTCATGCCGCCGGCATTGGCGTGGCCGTCGACTGGGTGCCCGGTCACTTCCCCAATGACGAATATGGCCTTGTCCTTTTCGACGGCAATCCGCTTTACGAACACGCCGATCCGCGCGAAGGCTTCCATCACGACTGGAACACGCTGATCTACAATTACGGCCGCCACGAGGTGCGCAATTTCCTCATCGCCAGCGCGCTTCACTGGATCGAGACTTTCCATGTCGACGCCCTGCGCGTGGACGCCGTCGCCTCCATGCTCTATCGCGATTATTCGAGGCCCGAGGGCCAATGGGTGCCCAATATCTACGGCGGCAGGGAAAATCTCGAAGCGATCGCCTTCCTGCGCGAATTGAACGAGACCATCGACTGGCATTGCCCCGGCGCCAAGACCATAGCCGAGGAATCCACCGCCTTTCCCGGCGTGACGCAGAAGGTCGAGCACGGCGGCCTCGGCTTTCATTACAAATGGAACATGGGCTGGATGAATGACACTCTGCGCTTTTTCCGGCGCGATCCGATCCATCGCCACTGGCATCTCGACGATATTCTCTTCGGCCTCTATTACGCTTTTTCCGAAAAATTCGTCCTGCCGCTGTCGCATGACGAAGTGGTGCACGGCAAAGGCTCTCTGCTAGATAAAATGCCGGGCGACGATTGGCGCCGCCATGCGCAATTGCGCCTGCTCTATGGCCTGATGTGGACTCATCCGGGCAAAAAACTTCTGTTCATGGGCGGCGAATTGGCGCAGGAAAACGAATGGAGCCATGAGGCGCCCTTCCCGTGGCCGCACCCCTATAACCAGTTGAAAAACGGCGTGCGCGCCTGGGTCCGCGATTTGAACGCGCTCTATCGCGAAAAGCCCCAGCTCTACCGGCTCGACGCCGCCTGGGAAGGCTTCGGCTGGATCGTCGCCGACGACCGCGCCAATAGCGTCCTTGCCTATCGCCGCTCCGCCGGCGAGAGGGAGGAGGATCTCGTCGTGGTCTTGAATCTCACCCCGGCGCCGCGTGAAAATTATCGCGTCGGCGTTCCGTTCCGCGGCCCCTGGCGGGAACTTCTGAATTCCGACGCTGAAAGCTATGGCGGTTCCGGCATGGGAAATTATGGCGGCGGCGAAACCGAGGACGTCGCCTCGCACGGAGAAGCGCAAAGCGTCAGTCTGCGCCTGCCGCCGCTCGCCGCGCTGATCATCGGCAAGGCGAAGGAGACGTGAGGATGTGGCGGAAGCAGAGGCGCCGCCCTAGCCAAGCCCGCCGATCGCCTTGATCGACGCGGCGATCCGCTCGCGTTTGCGCAGCCGCGCCGCATCGAGCAGCATGCGTCCGGCCCAATAATAAATATTGTTCTCAGCCACCGTCGTGCGCATGAACCGCATCCGGTCGCGCTGTTCCTGCGGGGACATGCGCAGAGCGCGATCTATCGCCTCCGCCGTCGCCCTTGCGTCATAGGGATTGACGATCAGCCCTTCCATCAATTCGCGCGACGCGCCGGCGAAATGGCTCAGGATCAGGACGCCCTGCTCGTCGTCGCGCGAGGCGACGAATTCCTTGGCGACCAGGTTCATGCCGTCGTGCAGGCTCGAGACGATGCAGATATTGGCGGCGCGAAAGAGCTCAAAAATATCGTCCGGCTCGAAATGCTCTACCTTCAGCAGCACCGGTTTGTATCCGTCCCTGCCGTATTTTTCGTTGACCTCGTCGGCTATGGCGTTGGCCTCCGAGATCAGCGCCTGATAAGCGGGCAATTTGCTGCGCGTCGGCGCCGCCACTTGCAGCAGGACGAAACGGCCACGCCATTCGGGAAAGCGCTCCAACAGAATATCGACGGCCTTGATCCGGTCTGGAATGCCTTTGGTGAAATCGAAACGCTCGACGCCCACCGCGAGCAGGGCGTTCTCCCTCAGCCCGAAGCGTTTGAACACGGCCTCGTGACATTCGGGGACCGGCGCCTGTTTCTTCATCGCTTCCGGCGGCCATTGGATGGAAATGGGATAGGGGCGCACCAGGACCGCTTCGCCGCCCGTCGACACCGAGGACTGCTCGCGGTCGATGCGGCATTCGAGAAAACGATCGGCGGAATCGATGAAATTATTGCAGTGAAGCTGGGTGTGAAAACCGACGATATCGGCGCCGAGCAATCCATCGAGCAATTTGGCGCGCCAGGGGAAAATGCCGAAGACTTCGGCATTGGGCCAGGGAATATGCCAGAACGAGATGATGGTCGCCTTGGGCAGTTTGTTGCGGATCATGCGCGGCGCCAGCGCCAGGTGATAATCCTGGACCAGGACGATGGGATGGTCGGTTTCCGCTTCGGCGACCACCGCCGCCGCGAAGCGTTCGTTGACCGCCTGATAATATTCCCAATCTTCCTCCCTGAAGACGGGACGCACGTAGCTGATATGGCAGAGCGGCCAAAGGCCTTCATTGGAAAGGCCGTAATAATAGCCCGCCTCCTCCGCCTCGGTGAGCCAGAGCCGCCGCAAAGTGTAAGTGGGATTGTCCGGCGGCGCCTGGACGCGGTCGCGCGCGTCAACCGTCTCGCGATCCGCCGAACCGCTGCCATGCGCGATCCACACGCCGCCGCATGCCTTGACGATCGGCTCCAGCGCCGTGACCAGGCCGCTGGCGGGATGCTGGACCTCGATTTTTCCTTTGGCCGTACGATTGTGGATATAGGGTTCGCGATTGGACAGGACGACCACTTCCGCATCAGGAATTTCGCTGCGCACCACATTGCGCAAGCTTTCGGGCGACCAGTCGATCCTGATTTTCGCCGTCGTCGAGCGGGAAATGTCGAGATCACGCAACAATAGGCGGATTTCAGCGAGAACCGGCGCCAGAGCCGGATCCTCGCCGGGCGAGGCCACCCCCTTCACGGTGCGGTCCAGGCTCAAGCGCAAAAGATCGACCCAATTGCGCATCGTCCTTTGCGCCACCAGAAAGGCGACAATGCCGATCGCCGCGCCGAGGAGGATGACGGTCGCCATCATGTAGCGCCACGCCCAGACGCTGCGATTGAGCGCGAAGGACATGTCATGCATGATGACGATATAATATTTCGACTTGCCTTCGGCGCCGAGCTGAAAGGACGAAATCAATGTTCCGCGCCCGTTCAGCTTCACAATTTCATTGGCCTCCTTGACGCCGGGCGGAACGGGGCAGGAATAATTGACCGGCCAGCTCTTGCTGCGGACCACCAGCACGCGCTTTTCGTTGCACAGGCCGAGCGCCAGCACCCGCTCGTCGCGAGAGACGGTGTCGAACAATTGGACGATCTGGCCGTTCGACTTGCTGGCCGTCAGATCGTCGACGGTCCGTTCGATCGAGAGAAAGACGAGGCGCGCGCGCATCTGAATGTCATCGCGGAACCAACGTGTCACCAGCGCTTCGACGATCGGGGTCAGGCCAAGGATGGCGATGAAGAGAACCGCCAGCAAGGGCGCGAGGAAACGCAGAATGAGCTTCATGCGCCCACCGGGAAGTCGTCTTGGCCGCTCATGATATCAAACATACAGTCCAAGCCCCAGCCGCACCAGCCATATGGCTGGATTGGGGCGAAAAAGCGGTTCCGGCTCAAACCGGCAGCCAGAAAGCCGCCGCGATGGCGCCGAGAATAGCCCCAAAAAACAGCAAGGCGTCATGCGCCGCCAGCATGGCGCGCGTGGGATTGGCCTTGGCGTAAAGGCGCAGCGACGCGCCAGCGGTGGCGAAGCTCCAACCGACGGCGACGACGATCAAAGCGGCGGTGAAGCGCCAATAGTCTTGCGCGTATGATTCGAGCGCCCAGGCGGCGACGATCAGGCTCAAGCCGAGGACTGCGGCGCCCTGCGCGCCCAACCGGCGCGACAGGCCCGCGGCGAAGAAAGCCGGCGCGTACATGGCGACGACATGCCAGGAGACGGCGCTGAAAACCACGGGCGCATCAATGCCGCAACCAACCATGGCGCCGGGCGCGGCGACCATGGCCATGGTCATGCCGAACCAGGCGAAAGCGGCGATGAGGCTGGGCGCAAGAAAGGCGCGCCAATTCGGCGACGCCTCTGTCCGCGCCGGCGCGCCCGGCAGGACCGGCGCCCGCGCCGTCGCGAAGACCGCGAGCCCCAGGACCAGAACCTGGGCCACAGCGGCCGCGAAAGCCGTGGCGGCCAAAAGCGAAGCGGGCGCGGTCTGCGCCACTTCATAGGCGAGCGCCGGCGCCACCAGCCCCGCCAGGCCGCCGCTGCCGAAAACGATCGTTGCGGCGCGGGCCTGAGCCGCCGCTGTCGAGCCGAGCGCCGCCTCGTGGCGGTAAAAAAGCGAAAACCCCTGCGCGACGCCAAGCCAGAGGGCGCCGAGACAGAAAGGCGCGAAGGCGTTGACCGTCAGCGCCCAGGCCATGACCAGCCCGCCGGCGACGCCGAGGCTCGCCCCAAGCGCCAAGGCGGCGCGCCGTCCGAAAGCGTCGAGGAGAAAAGAGGCGGGAAAGGTCGCGGCCGCCGCCCCGAGCAGCATGGCGACGTAAGGCGCCGGCATCAGGCGCGGATCCGGCGCGAGCAGACGGCCGCCGAGAGGCAAAACGCCAAGCGCGAGGCTTTGCGAAACAACGGAAAGCGCGAAGCCGACCGCCAAAGTCGCGACGCCGGGGCTCCAACTCCCCGTCTCCACCGCCGAACCCGGCGACGGCGCGCCCGGCGGGCAAAAGCACGCCATGCGGCCGGCGCGCGCCATGGGCGCGGCGACTCCCAGGCCTTCCTCGTCCGACAGGCCGGCGGCGGGACGCTCGAGCGCGTTCATCAGTCCTCGATGTCGTCGTCTTGCAGGATGCGAAAGGCGGAGCCTTCCAGGTCTTCATATTGATTGTTCCGCAGCGCCCAGAACAAACCAATAAGGCCAAGAAAGCCGAGGCCGATCGCCGCGGGAACGAGATAAATCAAAACGCCCATGAACTTGGCTCCCCTTTGTCGTCTTCGCTCACGGCCAGGCCTTGCGGCCAGCGGACGGGGCCGAGACCAGCGCCGCCGGGGCGGATGCCGCGCGCGCGCCATCGGCTTGGGACTGCCCCGCCAGCGCGGCCGGGCTTGCGTCGGGCAAGCCCAACCGCAAGGCGTTCAGCGTGACCACGATGGATGACGCCGACATGGCCAGAGCCGCGACGAGCGGCGAGGCGTAGCCGAACATCGCGACAGGCACGGCGACGACATTATAGACCACCGCGAAAAAAAGATTCTGGCGTATGAGCCCCCGCGCCCGCGCGGCGATGGTGAGCGCCGACTCGACCGGCGCCAATTTCTCGCCGAGAAAGACCGCGTCCGCCTGAGCCTGGGTAAGATGCACCGCGTCTATCGGCGACAGCGACGCATGGGCGGCGGCCAGCGCCGGGGCGTCATTAAGGCCGTCCCCGACCATCAGAACTCTGGCGCCTCCAGCCTTCAGGGATTCGATAAAGGCGATCTTTTCCGCCGGTTTTTGTCCGCCGCGCCAGTCCTCGACGCCGAGATAATCGGCGATCGGCGCGATCGCTTCCGGCCGGTCGCCGGAAAGAATAAACAGGCGCAGCTTCTTCCGGCGAAGCGACTCGACCACGGCGAGGGCGTCGGCGCGAAGGGTCTGCCGGACCAGCAGGCGCGCCCAGCGCTCGCCGGCGCGGACATAGATCGAGCTTGCGTCGGCGTCTTCACCTGCGGCTGTCTTGAGGCCGCAAAAGGCGGCCGAGCCGAGCCGGGCCTCGCCGCCTTCGAAGGGCGCGACCACGCCTTGGCCCGGCGTTTCGCGCGCGTCCGGCAATGGAGCGGGGGCGACGGCCGAGCGCGTAAGCGCAAGAGCCAGCGGATGGTGGCTCGAACGCGCAAGCCGCGCCGCCAGGGCGAACAGGTCGGGGGCGATCTCGGCGCGATTGGCGACGCGCGGCTCCGGCAGGGTCAAGGTTCCGGTCTTGTCGAAGACGACCGTATCGATCTCGCCGAGCTTTTCCACTCCTGTCGCGTCATTGAGGAACAGGCCGGCGCGGAAAAAGGCGCCTGAAGCCATGGCCTGCACGGTCGGCACGGCGAGCGCCAAGGCGCAGGGGCAGGTGATGATCAGCACGGAAATGGCGATGACCAGGGCCTGGTGGACCCCGACGCCGAGGGCGAACCAAGTCAGGCCCGATCCCAGCGCCGCCAAATGCACCAGCGGCGCATAATATTGCGAAGCGCGATCGGAAAGACGCATATATTTCGACCGCGCCGCGCCCGCGGCCTCGATCAGCCGGCCCGCCTCGTCGATCAAGGCCGCATTGCCCGCCGCCGTCACCCTGACCGTCAGGGCGCCCTGCGCATTGATCGTCCCGGCATAGACCATGTCGCCGACGCCGACCTGTTTGGGTCGCGTTTCGCCGGTAATGACGCTTTCGTCCACTGCGCTTGCGCCCTGTTCGACCTCGCCGTCGGCCGGTACGCGCTCGCCGGGGCGCACCAGCACCCGGTCGCCGGAAGCCAGAGCGGCGACCGGCACGAGGACCAGAGCCTCCTTTTCTCCCGTCGCCGCGAAACGCAAGGCGTTTTCGCCTTTCAGCGCCGCCAGATTGCCCGCGGCCGCCCGCGTCTTGCGCCGCATCGCCTGATCCATCACGCGGCCGGCGAGCAGAAACGTCATCAGCATGAGGGCTGATTCGTAATAGGCGTTCAGGGCGTGCTGTTCGGTCTCATACACCGACAGGGCCAAGGTGAGGAACACGCCGATGACGATCGGCACGTCCATATTGAGCCGCCCCTGCTTCAGCGCCGCCCAGGCGCTGCGATAGAACGGCTGGCCGGCGTAGACAACCGCCGGCACGGCGACCAGCCCCGAAATGAAATGGAAGAAAAAGCGCGTCTCTTCAGGCATTCCGGTCGATCCGGCCGACCAGAGCGAAATCGACAGGAGCATAACGTTCATGGTCGCAAAAACCGCGACGCCGAGACATTTCAGCAGGAGTTGAAAATAGGCCGCCTCGTCGGCCTCGACCTTGCGTTGTTCGAAGGGATAGGCGCGATAGCCGATCGCCTCCAAGGCGCCGGTCAACCGGGCCGCATCGATGCGCGAGGCGTCGAAAGTCACCGCCAGGCGATGGGAAGTGAGATTGAGCCGGGCCATGACGACGCCTGGCAGGCGCTTCATCGCCGTTTCGATGTCCGGGAGGCAGGCGGCGCAGGTGATGCCGTCAATCGCCAGATCGAGGCGCGATCGCCCCTCCTTATCGGTTCTGACGAAATGCGAATAATCCGGCCCGCCGCCCATCGCCTCACTCGACAGTGAAGTGATTGCGCGAACGGAATTTTCTTTTGCCGTTCTCGATGAGATCGGTTTGCACCATCCAGCGACCCTGCCTCAGAACCACTGATCCCGTGTAAACGCCGGCGGCGACCGGAACTGCGACCACCTCCTGGTCGAATTTACGAGTCGCGGGAAAAAAGAAATGCATTTCCGCTTTCAGCCCGGAGATCGGTTTGCCCGCCTTGTCCTTGACCATGGTTGTAAATTGCTGCGCGGGGCCATCCTGTACGCGGGTGATGTCGACCTTCCAACCGAGCGCCGCCTGCGCCTTTGCGGCGGCGATTTCGTTGTTATAGGCCAGGCCGGTGTCATAGGGATCGCCGCCTTCCTGGCCGCTGAAGGTTTTCACCGCCGCGCCCGCCATGATGAAATTGATGAGGAACATCGCGCCGAAAAAGGCCAGGAGCATCAAAAGCGCCATACGCCCCGTAATCGGGCGACCGCCGGGCTTATAATCACTCTCTTCTATCATCTCTCGAAAACCTTCTTTCGTTGTCGTGGGCGGTCAGGGGCCCTTGAAGAAATCGGCGCGGCTTGCGCTTTCGCCGGTCTTGAGATCGGTCACCACCATCCTGATCGGGGTGTTTTGCGGCAATTCTAAGCCGGGCGGCGCGGTGAGGAGAACTCGCAATTCGAGCGTCTGATCGGGCGGAACGTCGATATCGGTTTCCTTACCGGGAGGCTGGCCTTCGATGCGCAATTTCGCCTGAGGCAGACCTACGACCGACAGTTTGAAGTCGCGTTCGACGCCCTTTTTATTCAACAGGCGCACCGAATAGGCGTTGCGCAGCGACCCGTCCGACAAAGCAACGTAGATCGGATTGCGATCGTGCATCACGTCTACGCCGAGGGAGCGGCGGGTCGCCAGGGTGAAACCCATCAAGCCGGCGACGCCGATGATCAAAACGACATAGATGACGGTGCGCGGACGAATCCATTTCGCCTTCAACGGCGGCAAGCCCTCCTCACGACGTCGCACGTTCTGGTCGGTGTCATAGCCGATCAGGCCGGTCGGGCGGCCGATTTTTTTCATCACATTGTCGCAGGCGTCGATGCAGAGGCCGCATTGGATGCATCCCATGTCCAACCCTCCACGAATATCGACGCCGGTGGGGCAGACCGCGACGCATTGGCCGCAATCGATGCAATCGCCAGCCTTTTTGCCGGCCGCGCGCAGCAAGTTGTTCTTCTTCACCGAGCCGCGCGGCTCGCCGCGGTCGACGCGATAGGTGACGTTCAGCGCCCATTCGTCGGTGAGCGCGGCCTGGATGCGCGGCCAAGGGCACATGTAAATGCACACCTGCTCCCGCGCGAACCCCGCCAGCGTATAGGTGGTGAAAGTCAGGATGCCGATCCAGATATAGGCCGTCGGCGAAGCCTGGAAGGTCAATAATTGCTTCACCAGGGTCGGCGCGTCGGCGAAATAGAGCACCCAGGCGCCGCCCGTCCACCAGGCGATCATCAGCCACAGGGAATGTTTAAGGATCACCTCGACCACGGTTTCGAGGGTCCAGGGTTGCTTCGCCTTTTTCATGCGTTCGCGGCGGTCGCCCTGCGTCCAGCGCTCAACCAGCAGGAACAGGTCCGTCCAGACCGTTTGCGGGCAAAGATAACCGCACCAGATGCGCCCAGCCACCGCATTCATCAGGAACAGAGTAAATGCGGCAAGGATCAGCAGGCCGGTGATGTAATAGACTTCCTGAGGCCAGATCTCGATGCCGAAGAAATAGAATTTCTCGCGCACCATATCGACCAAAACCGCTTGATGCGGTTCATTGGGGCCACGATTCCACCGCACGAAAGGCAGGAAATAATAGACCATCATGCCGAAGGTCAGCAGGCCCCATTTGATCTTGCGGAATTTGCCTGAAACGCTTTGCGGATAAATCTGCTTCCGCGACTCGTAAAGCGGGCCGCCCTCCTGCGCGGCTTCACCCTTCATTTTTGCGTCCAACCCTGGAATCGCGTTCATCTCGCCTTCCCAAACCGCCACGCCGGCCGAAGATTGCGCACAATTAGCGCGCGCTAAGGGGCATGGCTTCCGCTTTCTCTATTTTGCCGCGCGAACGCTTTGAGACGCCGAAAGATCGGCCGCCGCGCAAAAGCATCCGCCTTCGCAATGATCTTCGCGGCGCTCGCCGCCCAAGTCCCACAAGGCCATGCGTAGGGGCATTATAAGCCGAACCGGATTGCCGGAGTCGATTTTTTTGTTCCGCCTTTTTGACGTCGCGCAAACGCAAGGGCCTTTCAGCCCAATCTTCGGCTTTTTCATGGCCGAGCCTGCGCCATCCGCGTATTTACCGAGGGCCGCGGCGGCGGCGCGTCGATCGGTCGCGGCGCTGGCGAACGAAATAGCGGCGGAGCCGGGAAAGCCTCGGCTTCGCCGCTCGACAAGCTTTAGCGGCGCCGGCCAGAAGGAGAAGCTCCTCCCGGCCCGCGTTTTTTCTTACTGGCCGCCGCCCAGCGAATGGACGAAGATGGTCAGCGCCTTGATGGTCGCGGGCGAAAGCTTGTCCCCCCAATGGGGCATATGGCCGCCGTGTCCATAGGTAATGGTATGGATCAGGTCGGCCTTGTCGCCGCCATAGAGCCAGATCTTGGTGGTCAGGTTCGGCGCGCCCATCTGAATATTGCCTTTGGCGTCAGCACCGTGGCAGGGCGTGCAATTATCCGCGAAGATCTTCTTGCCGGCCGAAACGTCTTCGGTAGTCTTATGCGACAACGAATAGACGTAATCGGCGACTTCCTCGACCTGCTTCTTGTTCAGGATGCCGCTCTTGCCCCAGGCCGGCATTTGGCCATAGCCATCGGGATCGTGTCCCTTCGGATCGCCGGTGCGTATACCATGGGTGATCGTAGCGCTGATCTCGTCGAGCGTTCCGCCCCACAGCCAGCGATCGGCATTGAGGTTGGGGAAGCCCTTGGAGCCTTGGCCCCCCTCCCCGTGGCAAGGCGCGCAATTGATGCCGAACTCCGATTTGCCATAGGCGCGGGCGAAAGCCGCCAGCTTGGGGTCGCCGTTGATCTGCTGAAGCGTATCCTTGTTAATCTGACTGACGAAAGGCGCGCGCTGCGCCTGGAGCTCTTTGAGATCTTGCGCCACGGCGCCGCGCGACGACCAGTGGAGCAGGCCCGGCGTGAAGCCGCCGGGGAGCGGGATCGCCGGGTATAGGATCCAATAGCCGATGGCCCAGACGATGCAGGCATAGAGAATATAAAGCCACCATCTGGGGAGCGGCGTGTTCAGTTCTTTGATTCCGTCCCATTCATGGCCCGTGGTCGCAGTGCCTGTGGCCGCGTCAATATCTTGATGTGCGTTCTCAACCATCGTTCAATCCTCGTTCAGCGGCAGATGGGAGGCATGGTCGAAGCTCTTCTTTTTCGATGGCCAAAGCGCAAAGGCGATCACGCCGAGAAATGCGAAGATGACCAGGAACACGCTCACGATTTTGAACGGAACCCAAATCGCTGTAAGAGCTTCGAGGTCCATTGATCCTCCTCAGCGCAAATTCGCTTTGTCGTCGTACAGCTTGAAGTTCACTGTAGTCCCGAGCATTTGCAGATAGGCGACCAAGGCGTCCTGCTCGGTCGGCGCGGTCGGTTTGTTGCCAAGCGTCTTGTGAGCGACGGCCTTGTCATAGCGCTTGTCGAGAGCGGCGAGGGTCTTTGCGTCGCCGGGGTTGAGCTGCGCCTTGATGTCGGCGTCGGCGTCGGCGATGTCCTGATCCGTATAGGGTACGCCCTCTTCCCTTAGGACGCGCATTTTCGCCTGCACATGCTTGTAGTTCAGCGGCGTTTTGGCGAGGAAGGCGAAGCGCGGCATGACCGAGCCGGGGACGACCGAACGCGGGTCGTCGAGATGCTGGCGCTGCCAGTCGTCCGAATATTTGCCGCCGACGCGGGCGAGGTCCGGACCGGTGCGCTTCGATCCCCACTGGAACGGATGATCGTATTTCGATTCCGCCGCCAGCGAATAATGACCGTAGCGCTCCACTTCGTCGCGCAGGGCGCGGATCATCTGCGAGTGGCAAAGATAGCAGCCCTCGCGGATGTAGATATCGCGTCCCTCCAGTTCGAGCGGCGTGTAGGGACGCACGCCGCCGATCGTTTCGATCGTGCTCTTCAAATAAAAGAGCGGGCCGATCTCAACCAAGCCGCCAATGGCGACGACAATGAGAATGCCGACAGACAGAATGACGGAGTTTTTTTCGAAAATCGCGTGCTTTTGCCACATAGACATAAGGTTCGCTCCTCACTCGGCCGGCGCGAGCGCGGGTTTGGCTTCGGGGGCTCCGGCCTCTTCGGGCGAAGCAATGGTCTTGTAAAAATTGAAGGCCATGATGAGCGCGCCGGTCAGGTACAGGACGCCGCCAATGGCGCGGATCACATAGAAGGGATGCATGGCCTCGACGGTCTCGATGAAGGAATATTCGAGGAAGCCGTCGGCGGTGTAGGCGCGCCACATCAAGCCCTGCAGAATGCCCGACACCCACATGGAGGTGATATAGAGCACGATGCCGATGGTGGCGATCCAGAAGTGCCAGTTCACCAGCTTCAGCGAATAGAGCCGGCGATTGAACACCCAGGGGATCGTGCAGTAGAGCGCGCCAAAGGAGACGAAGCCCACCCAGCCGAGCGTGCCGGAGTGAACGTGGCCGATGGTCCAGTCGGTGTAATGCGACAAGGAGTTGACCACTTTGATCGACATCAGCGGGCCTTCGAAGGTCGCCATGCCATAAAAGGCCACCGACACGACCAGCATGCGCAGCACCGGATCTGTACGCAGCTTGTCCCAGGCGCCTGAGAGCGTCATCAGGCCGTTGATCATGCCGCCCCAGGACGGCATCCACAGCATGACCGAGAAGGTCATGCCCAGAGTCTGCGTCCAGTCGGGCAGAGCCGTATAGTGCAGATGGTGCGGGCCGGCCCAGATATACATGAAGATCAGCGCCCAGAAGTGGATGATCGACAGGCGGTAGGAATAGACCGGCCGTTCCGCGCGCTTGGGCACGTAGTAATACATGATCGCCAGGAAGCCAGCGGTCAGGAAGAA
Organism: uncultured Rhodoblastus sp.; assembly: GCA_964425315.1. Taxonomy (GTDB): domain Bacteria; phylum Pseudomonadota; class Alphaproteobacteria; order Rhizobiales; family Beijerinckiaceae; genus Rhodoblastus. The sequence goes on along the minus strand of CAYRNB010000016.1, from coordinate 19,805 downwards.
GCCCACGGCGTTATGACCGTACCACCACTGGAACATGGCGTCCTGCACGCCTGACCAGACGATGTAGGACTTGGACGAAAAGATCGAAATCGGAATCGCCGGATTATTGCCGACATGCAGCATGGCGATGGTGATAATGAAGGCCAGGGTGAACCAGTTGGCCACGTAAATATGGGGTTCCTTACGCTTCCAAAGAGTCGCCAGGAAGACCAGCAGGTAGGTGACCCAGACAATGGTCAGCCAGAGATCTGCGTACCATTCCGGCTCGGCGTATTCCTTGCCCTGGGTGATGCCGAGGAGATAGCCCGTGCCGGCGATGACGATGAAAAGATTATAACCCAGCGCCACGAACCAGGGCGAAAGCGCGCCGGCGAGACGCGCGCGACTCGTGCGCTGCACGACATAGAAGGAAGTGGCGAGCAGAACGTTGCCGCCGAAGGCGAAAATCGCCGCCGAAGTGTGCAGCGGGCGAAGCCGGCCGAAATTGAAGTACCGGATGCCGTCCGAAAGATCCGGATAGGCAAGCTCGAACGCGATGATCACGCCGACGAGGAAGGCGGCTATGCCCCAGCCGACGGCGGCGACGCTGGTGAATTTGACCACCCCGTAATTGTAGTTGGGCTTGCCGTTGATTTCCTGCGGAATCACCGCGGGGCGTATCGTATAGCGCTTGTAAATAAGGAAGGCCGAGACAAGACCAGCCAAAGCGAAGATATACATGTGGAACGCATAAGCCGCCGTCCAGGCGTTAATTGCGATCCAGAACGTCAAGGCCGTGCCGGCGAGCGAGAGGACAATCCCCACCATCTCGCCGATCGACATAGACTTGCCGCCCGTCGGCGACGCGGTAACCGAGCTTGCTTGCGCCATGTTTTCGCCCCAATGAAATCGCCCCCGGCGCCTTCCAGCGCGCCGACTCGCAATGCGGCGGACCATTGCCCGCGCACTTCGCGCTTTCATTGACACAAGTCAATTGAAGCGCCAACGGCAATTCTTAAACCGAAAATAAATTTTTAGCGATAGGACCTCAGCCTCAAAATCACAGGTCTGCGACCATCGGTCGCGCCGAAATCGCATCATTGTTTCGACTAAATGCCGTCGCGAAATCTTCGCGCAGGCGCCGCTGTTTGGTCGCGAAGCCCTTAGCGCTCCCAATCTCGCCCTTGATTCGAAGCGCGGGCGCGGCCAAAATCCGCGCCTGTCGATTTCGCTCCGGCCGGGGCGGCGGGCGCTAAGACGCCGAAAAGGGAGCGACGGCTTTTGACCGCTTACGCCCTGGAAACCGAAGGGCTGACGAAGGAATTCGCCGGTTTTACGGCGGTCAGCGACGTCGCCCTGCGCGTCAAACGCCATACGATCCATGCGTTGATCGGCCCCAATGGCGCGGGAAAAACCACCTGTTTCAACCTGCTCACGAAGTTTTTGGAGCCTACGCGCGGAATGATTCGCTACGAGGGTCGCGACATCACGCGCGCGCGGCCGTCCGCGGTCGCCCGCCTCGGTCTCGTCCGATCCTTCCAGATTTCGGCGGTCTTTCCCCATCTCACCGCTTTGGAAAACGTTCGGGTCGCGCTTCAGCGCCGCCGCGGCGCCTCATTCGATTTCTGGCGCTCGGACCGTCTCCTGCGCCAATATGACCAGCGCGCGCGCGAACTGCTGGACGAAGTCGGGCTGGAGGGCTGGGCCGACGCGAAAGCGGGCGAAATGCCCTATGGGCGCAAGCGCGCGCTGGAAATCGCCGCCACTTTGGCCCTCGACCCGCAAATGCTGCTGCTCGACGAGCCGACCGCCGGCATGGGCCACGAAGACATCGACCGCATCGCCGCCCTGATCAAGCGCGTCTCTCAGGGCCGCACGGTCCTGATGGTCGAACATAATCTCGACGTCGTGGCCCAATTGTGCGACGTCCTGACCGTTCTGACCCGCGGGCGGGTGCTGGCCGAGGGCGATTACGCCGCCGTCTCAGCCAATCCGGATGTGCAAGAAGCCTATCTCGGCGCTTCGAGCGAGACGGAAGGCGTCCATGGCTGAGGAAGCTCTGCTGGCGGTCGCCGATCTCAACGCCTTTTATGGCGAATCGCATGTGCTGCACGGGGTCGAGTTCGACATAAGACCGGGCGAAGTCGTCACTTTGCTCGGCCGCAACGGCGCCGGCAAGACCACCACGCTCAAATCGATCATGGGAATGATCGGCGCCCGCTCGGGATCAATTCGCTTTTCCGGAACCGAAACCATCGCCCTGACCTCGGACCGCGTCGCGCGGCTTGGGGTCGCCATCTGCCCCGAGGAGCGCGGGATTTTCGCCGGTCTGACGGTGGAGGAAAACCTGCTGCTGCCGCCGAAGATCGCGCCCGGCGGCCTGGCGCTTGACGAAATTTTCGCGCTTTTCCCCAATTTGCGCGAGAGACTGACCAGCGCGGGGGGAAAAATTTCCGGCGGCGAACAGCAAATGCTGGCGATCGGGCGCATTCTGCGCACCGGCGCGCGGCTGCTGATGCTCGACGAGCCGACCGAGGGCCTGGCGCCGGTCATCGTCCGCCAGATCGGCGCCGCGATCGAGCGCTTGAAAAGCCGCGGCTTCACCATTCTGCTGGTCGAACAGAATTTCCGCTGGGCCTCGTCGCTCGCCGACCGCTTTTACGTCATGGAGCGCGGCAAAATCGTCGAAGCCTTCGCCAGCGCCGACCTCATGGCGAAAAGGGAGAGCTTGCACGCCTATCTCGGGGTGTGAGAAAGCATGGCGTCCATAAATGAGGGGGCGGAAGGAGGAGGAAGAGTAATGAAGCCAATTGCGCTGGCGACGGTCGCCGTTAGCCTATTATCGCTTGCCGGGTCGGCGGCGGCGCAGCAAAAAATCGTCCGGATCGGCGTCCTGACCGACATGTCCGGCCCCTATGCCGACATCGGCGGGGCGGGTTCGCTGCTCGCGACAAAAATGGCCGTCGAAGATTCCGGCCTGCGCAAGAAAGGCTGGAAAGTCGAGGTGATCGCCGCCGATCATCAGGAAAAGGTCGATATAGCGACCAATATCGCGCGCCAATGGTTCGACCAGCACAAGGCCGACGTCATCGTCGATACGCTGAATTCCGGCATCGCTCTGGCGGTGAGCCATATCGCCAAGGAAAAGAACAAGGTCCTGCTCAATTCCGGCGCCGCGAGCCCCGCGCTGACCGGCAAGGCCTGCACGCCCAACACCATTTCCTGGACCTATGACACCTATGCCCTGGCCCATGGCACCGCCAAGGCGATCACCAAGGCGGGCGGCGATTCCTGGTATTTCATTACCGCCGACTACACATTCGGCCACGCCCTCGAACGCGACACGGCGGAGGTGGTCAAAGCCAATGGCGGCAAGGTCCTCGGCCACGCCTTCGCCCCACTCAACAATTCCGACTTCTCGTCGCAAATCCTCCAGGCGCAAGCCTCCAGGGCCAAGGTGATCGGCCTCGCCAACGCCGGCTCGGACGCGGACAACACCATCAAACAGGCGGCGCAATTCGGCGTGACCCAGGGCGGGCAGAAACTCGCGGCCCTGCTGATGTTCATTTCCGACATTCACGCCCTGGGCCTGAAGAACGCCCAAGGCCTGGATTTCACCGTCACTTACTATTGGGACCTGAATAAGAACACCCGCGCCTTCGCCGAACGCTTCGCCAAACGCTCGAAGAACGGCGTCATGCCGACCATGGTCCAGGCGGGCGATTATTCCGCGGTCCTGGATTACCTGAAGGCGGTGGCGGCTGTCGGCTCCGCATCCGACGGCGCGGCGGTTGTGGCGAAAATGAAATCCATGCCCGCCGAAGACCTGGCTTTCGGCAAGAGCACCGTCCGCGCCGACGGCCGCGTCATCCATCCCGCCTATCTGCTGCAGGTCAAAAAGCCCAGCGAATCGAAATATCCCTGGGATTACGCCCGCGTGATCGCCACCATCCCGGCCGACGAGGCTTTCGCGCCGCTGGCGGACAGCCAGTGTCCGCTGGTGAAAAAGTGATCCTCGACCTTTTATCCGCCGTCCGCCGCCCGCGGGCGGCGGCCGATCCGGCCGATCCGCTATGATGATCCCCTTCCTCGACATACCGACACAGGCGCTCTTCGGCCAATTGCTGATCGGCCTGATCAACGGCGCCTTCTACGCGCTTCTCAGCCTCGGCCTCGCCGTGATCTTCGGCATGCTGAACATCATCAATTTCGCCCACGGCGCCCTTTACATGATGGGCGCCTTTTTCGCTTGGTTCCTCCTCGCCTATTTCCATATCGGCTATTGGCCGGCTCTGATTCTGGCGCCGCTCGGCGTCGCCCTCTTCGGCATGATCGTCGAGCGCCTGCTGCTGAAGCGAATCGCGGGCCTCGATCCGATCTACGGCCTGCTGCTGACCTTTGGCGTCGCCCTGATCGTGCAGGGCCTGTTTCAAAACGCCTTCGGCGCTTCGGGCCTGCCTTATGATCCCCCGCCATCGCTGCAGGGCGGGCACAATCTCGGCTTCATGTATCTGCCCGATTATCGCGCCTGGACCATCGTCTTTTCGCTCGCCGTCTGTCTTTCGACCTGGCTCGTGATCGAGAAGACGCGGCTTGGCGCGCTTTTGCGCGCGGCGACAGAAAATCCTCAGCTCACCCGCGCCTTCGGCGTCAACGTGCCGCTGATGATCACGCTGACATACGGGTTTGGCGTCTGGCTGGCGGCGCTTGCCGGCGTCCTGGCCGCGCCGATCTATCAGGTGCGGCCTCTGATGGGCGCGGAATTCATTATTGTCGTCTTCGCCGTCGTGGTCATCGGCGGCATGGGGTCGATCATGGGCGCGATCGTCAGCGGCTTCATGCTCGGCCTGGTCGAGGGCCTGACCAAGGTCTTCTATCCCCAAGCCGCCAATGTCGTGGTCTTCGTCATCATGGTCCTGGTTCTGCTGCTGCGGCCGGCGGGGCTGCTCGGAAAGAACGCCTGACGTGAGCACGATCGCGCCTCCAGCGCCCGCCATCGCGAAACTTGCCCGTCCCGGCGAGATTTACGCCATCGCCGTCCTGGCCGTGGCGCTCGCCGCTGCGCCTTTCGCCGTTTATCCCTATTTCCTCTCCGTCGCCTTGTGCTTCGCGCTCTTCGCCTGCGCCTTCAATCTGCTCGTTGGCTATTGCGGCCTCCTGTCCTTCGGCCACGCGCTGTTCTTTGGCGCGGCGAGCTATTTCGCCGCCCATATGGCCAAAGTCTGGGGCTGGCCGCCGGGACTGGCCGTCGTCGCTGCGACCTGCGCCGCCGGCGCGCTCGGGCTCGGCGCCGGCGCCCTGTCGATCCGGCGGCAGGGCATTTATTTCTCGATGATCACTCTGGCGCTGGCGCAAATGGGCTATTTCCTCGCCGTCCAGGCGCCCTTTACGCATGGCGAGGACGGAATCCAGGCGGTTCCGCGCGGCCATCTGTTCGGCCTCGTCGATCTCGGCCACGACCTCACTCTTTATTATATCGTGCTGATCATTTTCCTGTTCGGCCTGTTGGCGACCTATCGCATCGTCCATTCGCCCTTCGGCGCGGTGCTGAAGGCGATCCGCGAGAACGAGCCGCGCGCCATTTCGCTCGGCTATCGCGTCGAGCGCTACAAGCTGGTCGCCTTCGGACTTTCGGCGGCGTTGGCGGGCCTGGCCGGCGCGACCAAGGCCATTGTCGCGCAAAGCGCCACTTTGACCGACGTCTATTGGACGACCTCCGGCGAAGTCATTTTGATGACCCTGGTCGGAGGCATGGGCACGATCACCGGTCCGGTCGTCGGCGCCTTCATCATCGTCGCCATGCAGAATTATCTCTCGACCTTCGGGCAATGGGCGATGGTGATCCAGGGCGCGATTTTCGTGGTCTGCGTCCTGGCCTTTCGCCGCGGCCTGGTCGGCGAAGCGGCCGCGCGTCTCAAGATCTCGTTATAGCCGCGAAATCAAAATTTCGCGCGCCCGCGCAAGGGTCCGGGATAAGCGGCCACGGCGCGCGCGATCATCTTCTTTTCCTGGGTGTGGACGATCCACCAGCCGATGGCGATTCCGACGAGAGTGAGACCGAGCGCGATCCGGCCCAGCGGACCGGCGATCCGTTCAAAAGCGTCGCCGAAGGCGTAGCCGCCGACGCCGAAAATCAGCGCCCAGATCACCCCTCCGCTGGCGTTGTAAAACAGGAACTGTCCCCAACGGTAGCGATTCACGCCCGCGAGAAAGGCCGCGAAAATGCGCATGACCGCGACGAAACGGCCAAAGAACACGATTTTCGCCCCGTGACGGTCGAATAAATATTGGCCGAGCTTGATCCGGTCGTCATGGAGGCCGAGTTTTGAGCCATGGCGCAGAAGGATCGGCAGGCCGAGCCGCCGCCCGGCCCAGAACCCGAGGTTATCGCCGACGATGGCGGCGGCGGCCGCCAGCGCGATCACGATCTTGATGTCGATAAGGCCGGTCGCTCCGGCGAAAAGAGAAGCCAGGACCAAAGCGGTCTCTCCCGGCAGGGGAATTCCGGCGCTTTCCAGCGCGACAATGCAGAAAACCGCGAGATAGCCATGTTGGGCGACCAGGAGCTTCAGCGTTTCGAGGATTGGTTCGACTTCCATAGACGCCTTTGCTGGCAAATATCGACGATCGGCCGCGAGAGAAGGACAGGCTAGGCGACAAAGGTTGAGTTTCGGTTGGTTGTCAAGGACTGGCGCCTTTGGCGCGGCGGTCGCGGAAAGGCCGGGTTAACGATTTCAATTATTCGAGCCCGACGCCTCATCTCACAAAGCCGGAAGGCCAAATTGAGGCCGACAGCGAATCCCGCGACGCCGAAGGGCGCTGCGCGACTAGGAGGGATCATGTCGCGCCAGTTCCGCCCGGCGCTCGGCGATCGCGACGCGCGCCTGCTGCACCGCCAGGGAAAGGGCCGCAAGCTGATGGGCGTCGAGCTTGGGCATGTCCTTGGCCGCCAGGGACTGAGTCAAAATCTCGTCGATTTCCAGTTCCGCCTTGTCCAGGGCCTGCGAATCCTTGGCTTCGCGACCATCTTTCAAAATGGTGAGGGTTTGTTCGATGAGTTTGTCGAAACGCGCATAGCCCTGCACGGTGAGGCGACTCGCCAGAGTGGCGAGGGCGGAGATCAGCACGCTGCCGACCATCGCCCCGATGTAAATAAAGTCGCTGTATCGATCCAAAAAGGTTTCTTCTTCGCCGTCGAGAAAAGCGGCGGCGCCGGGATGTGTCGGGAGGACGCCGCCTTTCTCCGTTTCGGGCGCCTCGATGTGGTTGGCGGAAGGCGCCGTTATCGCCGCTGCGGCGCGATTGGCCAAAATGAGCCGCGTCACGTCGCCGACGGTCGCATTGGCCAGATTGTTGCGCGCGACCAGCCGAATGGTCGCCCCAAGGGTTTCCATTTTTTCCGCCGGCCGCGAAGGGGAACCGCCGAAAGCGCCGCGCAAGATCTCGGCGGATTCGAGCCCGGGAAATTTCTTGGCGATGGCGCCGGCTTCGAGGATCGGGATGAAAACCGGCGACGCCGGCGGGGTCGCCGCCTGCGACACGGTTTCCACCACCTCAGCGAGACGAGGCGAATCGAAAGCGCCGAAGGCCAGAACGGCGTCGAACGCGCCTTCGCGCAGCAGTTTCGGCAGATCGGACTGATCGACCAATTTTTTCTTTATGGCGTCAGGCGGCAAGGAATATTGCGATTCGATCGTGTCGAGCAGTTTTTCATTCTCGTCGCCGGAATGCCCCGATGCGATAATGGCGACGCGCTTGCCTTTCAAATCGGGAACATTGGCGAATTTCACGCCGGCCGGCGCGACGATCACCGCGTATTCATGCGCCAGGATCAACACCGTCGAGGCGTCCGTCGGCATGGCGACGTCGGAGCGGACCACCGCGAGGTCGACTTTGCCATCCTCCATGGATTTGGCGGCGGCGCGTTCGTCGGCCGTCGGGACGAGCCGCAACCGCAAATCGGCATGGGTGCGGACGAATTCCTGGTTGAGCGCGACGAGAAGCCTTTGCTGCTCGCCGCCGCGCGCAACCGCGACGCGCAGAAAAGTCGGGCGCTCATAAAAATAGAAGCCGACGATGGCCAGCGCGGCCAATCCGGTTCCCAGCGCAATAGCCAGTAAGAGAATGCGCTGCATGATTCCTCGCCACCCCCGCTAAATCCGGGGTTGCGAATAGATATGAAATCCTTCCGCGACGTCAAATTCGCGGCGACGCCCGGCGTTTTCCGTCTAACGCCGCCGCGAATTTCTCAGTTCCTGGCAAGCTTTTGTTCGCGTTTGGCCAAGGTGCGCAAGCGCAGGGCGTTGAGCTTGATAAAGCCGGCCGCGTCGCGATGGTCGTAGGCGACGGCGCCTTCCTCGAAAGTGACCAGTTCCTGATCATAGAGCGAGAAGGGGCTTTCGCGGCCGACGACGGCGACATTGCCCTTGTATATTTTCAGTCGCACGCGGCCGGTAACCTTTTCCTGGCTCTTGTCGATCATGACTTGCAGCAACTCGCGTTCGGGCGAGAACCAAAAGCCGTTGTAAATCAACTCGGCGTATTTCGGCATCAGCTCGTCTTTAAGATGGGCCGCGCCGCGATCGAGCGTGATCGATTCCATGCCGCGATGGGCGAAATATAGGATCGTGCCCCCCGGCGTCTCGTACATGCCGCGGGATTTCATGCCGACAAAGCGGTTTTCGACCAGATCGAGCCGGCCGACGCCGTTTTCCCGGCCCAAGTCGTTGAGCCTGGCCAACAGAGTAGCGGGAGAGAGTTTTTCGCCATTGATGGCGACGGCGTCGCCTTTCTCGAAATCGACATCGATATAGGTCGCGACATCGGGCGCCTTTTCCGGATCGACCGTCCGGGAATAGACATAATCGGGCGTCTCCTGCGCCGGGTCTTCCAAGACCTTTCCCTCCGAAGACGTGTGCAGGAGATTGGCGTCGGTCGAAAAAGGCGCCTCCCCGCGCTTGTCTTTGGCGATCGGAATCTGATGCTTTTCCGCAAATTCGATCAGTGCGGCGCGCGAGGCGAGGCTCCATTCGCGCCAGGGCGCGATCACGGTAATGTCCGGTTCGAGGGCGTAATAGCCAAGCTCGAACCTCACCTGGTCATTGCCCTTGCCGGTGGCGCCATGACAAACCGCATCGGCGCCAACCTGGCGCGCGATTTCGATCTGGCGTTTTGAAATGAGGGGACGCGCAATGGACGTGCCGAGGAGATAAAGCCCTTCATATTGGGCGTTGGCGCGAAACATGGGAAAGACGTAATCGCGCACGAATTCCTCGCGCAAATCCTCAATGAAGATATTTTCCGGCTTAATGCCCAGCATTTCCGCTTTTTTGCGCGCCGGCTCCAGTTCTTCGCCCTGGCCGAGATCGGCGGTGAAGGTCACAACCTCGCAGCCATAGGTCTCCTGCAGCCACTTCAGGATAATGGATGTGTCGAGACCGCCGGAATAAGCCAGGACGACTTTTTTGACTTCTTTATTCGGCTTTGACATGCAGTTTGAATCCATTCGAATAGATGCGCCGATCCGGCTCAGCTTTCGGCGCTGAAGGCGGCGAGAGCCGCCATATTGACGATTTCGGAGTCTTTGCCGCCGAGCTGGACGATTTGCACCGATTTTTCGAAACCGACGAGCATCGGACCGATAACGGTCGCCTCGCCCAGTTCAAGCAGCAATTTGGTCGAAATCGACGCGGCGTGAATGGCGGGCATGACGAGGACGTTGGCGGTGTCGGTCAAGCGACAGAAGGGATAAAGCGCCATCGCGTCCCTGTTTAGCGCGACATCCGCGCCCATTTCGCCGTCGTATTCGAAATCGACATGACGTTCGTCGAGCAGGCGGACCGCTTCCTTGACCCGCGTCGAGCGCTCGCCCGGTGGATGCCCGAAATTGGAAAAGGCCAGCAAGGCCACCCGCGGCTCATAGCCGAGCCGGCGCGCGAAGCCCGCCGCCTCGACCGCTATTTCCGCCAAATCTTCCGCGTCGGGCATTTCGGTGATCGCCGTATCCGCGACGACGATCGGACGGCCGCGCGCCAGGATGAGCGAGACGCCGATCAGGCGATGTCCCGGCTTCTGGTCGATCACGCGCTGAATTTCTTCGAGCGAGGCCGAGAAATTGCGGGTCGCGCCGGTGACCATGGCGTCGGCGTCGCCGGCCGCCACCATGGCCGCGGCATAATGATTGCGGTCGTTGTTGATGACGCGCTGGCAGTCGCGGAACAGGAAACCCTTGCGTTGCAGCCGCTCGTAAAGCATCTGCGCATAGGCGTTGTTGCGCTGGGAAATCCTGGCGTTGTGGATTTCGATCAGCCTGTCGTCGATTTCGAGTCCGGCGCGTTTGGCCACTTCCGCCACACGCTCTTCGCGTCCGACCAGAATCGCCGAACCCAACCCCTGATTGACGAAGCTTGTGGCGGCGCGAATGACCTGTTCTTCTTCGCCTTCCGCGAAAACCACGCGTTTCGGGTTGCGCTTAACCCGGTCCATGATCGATTGCATCATTCCCGCGACAGGATCGCGCCGCGCCGACAATTCGGCGCGATAAGCTTGCATATCGATGATCGGCTTGCGGGCGACGCCCGTATCCATGGCGGCTTGCGCGACGGCCGGCGGAACGATCGAGATCAGTCGCGGATCAAAAGGCACGGGAATGAGATATTCGCGCCCAAATCGCGGGCGCGATCCCTGATAGGCGCGAGCGACGTCGTCCGGCACGTCCTCGCGCGCAAGCTGGGCGAGGGCGTTCACCGCCGCGATCTTCATGTCCATATTGATGGTCTTGGCGCGCACGTCGAGCGCTCCCCGGAAGATGTAGGGGAAGCCGAGGACGTTATTGACCTGGTTGGGGTAATCGGACCGGCCCGTGGCGACGATGGCGTCCGGCCTCACCGCAAGGGCGTCCTCCGGGGTGATTTCCGGATCCGGATTGGCCATGGCGAAAATGATGGGATTGCCGGCCATGGTCTTGACCATTTCCGGGGTCAAGGCGCCTTTGGCGGAAAGGCCGAAGAAAATATCGGCGTCGACCATGGCTTCGGCGAGCGTGCGCTTGTCGGTCTCGACGGCGTGGGCCGATTTCCACTGGTTCATGCCGGCGGTCCGTCCCCGGTAGACGATCCCCTTGGTGTCGCAGAGCGTGACGTTTTCCGGCGCGAAGCCCATAGCCTTGATGAGATCCAGGCAGGCGATGCCCGCGGCGCCGGCGCCGTTGCACACCAGTTTCGCCTGGCGAATGTCTTTGCCCGTCAGATACATGGCGTTGATCAGGCCGGCGGCGGCGATAATCGCCGTTCCATGCTGATCATCGTGAAAGACCGGAATATCCATCAGTTCGCGCAAACGCTCCTCGATGATGAAGCATTCCGGCGCCTTGATGTCCTCCAGGTTGACGCCGCCGAAGGTCGGTCCCAGGAACCGCACGGCGTTGATGAATTCTTCCGGGTCTTCGGTTCCCACTTCGAGATCAATCGAGTCGACGTCGGCGAACCGCTTGAACAGGACCGACTTTCCCTCCATCACCGGTTTCGAGGCCAGGGCGCCGAGATTTCCCAGGCCCAGAATCGCGGTTCCATTGGTGATGACGGCGACGAGATTGCCCTTGGTCGTGTAGTCATAGGCCTTGGTCGAATCCTCGGCGATGGCGTTGACCGGCACGGCCACGCCCGGCGAATAGGCGAGCGAGAGGTCGCGCTGGGTCGCCATCGGCTTGGTCGGCATGATTTGAAATTTGCCGGGCCTGCCGCGGGAATGGAACTGTAACGCCTCCTGCTCCGTGAAAGTGGGGCGTTTGCCGCGTGGCGGGCTTGCGTCGAACATTTGTCAGCTCTACTGGGCTTTGAGGGAGCGGCGAACTTAGCCAAATGGTGCGCCGGCGCACAAGCAATCCTTTCGTCAGGCGCAATTTTTTTGCTTCGCGTGAGCGGCGCAGTTCTTTTTCCGGCGAAAAACGTTGAAAACCTTCAAGGATCGGGGGGAGCGGGATGCGGAAGGGACGCCGCTTTGCTAGCCTTCCGAGGCGATAGG
>CAYRNB010000016.1:0-7705 GCA_964425315.1 uncultured Rhodoblastus sp. | reverse complement strand
GGGGGGAGCGGGATGCGGAAGGGACGCCGCTTTGCTAGCCTTCCGAGGCGATAGGAGGCAATCGTGTCAGTCGAGGTTTTTCGATGAAAGGCGACAATTCGGCGAAAAACTCGACGCAGGCGCTCGAAAAAGCGACGCCAATGATGGCGCAATATCTCGAAATAAAGGCGGCGAATCCGGATTGCCTCCTCTTTTACCGGATGGGCGATTTTTACGAGATGTTTTTTCAGGATGCGGAAATAGCATCAAAAGCCTTAGGCATAGTCCTTACAAAGCGTGGCAAGCATCTCGGCGAAGACATTCCCATGTGTGGCGTCCCGATCGAAAGGTCGGACGATTATTTACGCCGTTTGATCGCACTGGGGTTTCGCGTGGCCGTGTGCGAGCAGACGGAAGACCCGGCCGAGGCGCGCAAGCGCGGGGCCAAATCGGTCGTCCGCCGCGATGTCGTTCGGCTGGTGACGCCGGGAACGCTGACGGAAGAGGGCCTGCTCGATCCCGGTCGGGCCAATCTCTTTGTCGCGCTCGCGCGGCAGCGCGCGAGCGAGACCGACTGGCTTTTCGGTCTCGCGGCGGTCGATATATCGACAGGCGCCTTCGATCTGTACGAGACTGAATTTTCCAGTCTTTCCGCTCTGCTTGCTCGCTTGGAGCCGCGCGAAATCGTCGCCGCCGAGCCTCTCCTCGCCGATGAAGGACTGCTGCGCGTCCTGCAAGCGACGGGCGCTTCGATTTCTCCTGTAGGTCGGACCACGGGCGACGGTCTCGTCGCAGAGCGCCGGCTGCTCGAATTCTACGGCGTGGCGACTTTGGAAGGCTTCGGCCTCTTGACCCGCGCGGAAATCAACGCGGCGAGCGCGGCGGTCGCTTATGTCGAGAAGACGCAATTTTCCTCGCGTCCTCGCCTGTCTCGTCCCCGCCGGGCTCAAGACAAGGCGGTTTTGGAGATCGACGCCGCCACGCGCGCCAACCTCGAAATCGCCCGCACGCTTTCGGGCCAGCGCGGAGGATCGTTGCTTTCCGTTGTGGATCGCACCGTGACCCCGGCCGGCGCCAGGCTTCTGGCCGACTGGCTGGCGGCGCCCCTGCGCGACATCGGAAAAATTGCGGCAAGGCAGGATGCGGTCGCATTCTTTTTCGGCGCCCCGGTCACACGGCAGAATATCCGTCATGGCCTGAAATCCGTCCCGGACATGGCGCGCGCCCTGGGCCGGCTCGCCTTGGGGCGGGGCGGTCCTCGCGATCTGGCCGCCTTGCGCGACGGGCTCTTGGCCGCGCGTAAATCTGGCGCGGAACTGGAAAGCCAGTCGCCGCCTTACCTGCTGGCGAAAGCCGCGACTTTCCTTTCAGGCGTCGATCTGGCCCTGCCGCAGGAATTGAGCGCGGCCTTGACCGAGGATTTGCCGCTCGACCGGCGCGACGGGCAATTCATCCGCGCCGGCTATGATGCGCGCCTGGACGAGACCCGCGCCTTGCGTGACGAAAGCCGCCGGGTGGTGGCGGCGTTGCAGAGCCGCTATGGCGAATTGGCGGAAACGCGTCAGCTCAAAATCAAGCACAATAACTTTCTCGGCTATTTCATCGAGGTTCCGCAGGCGCAAGGGGAGCGCCTGCTCAAGCCGCCGTTCAACGCGACCTTCATCCATCGCCAGACCATGGCCGACGCCATGCGTTTCTCGACCGAAGAATTGGCGGAATTGCAGGTCCGGATCGCCCGCGCCGCCGACGAGGCTTTGGCGATCGAGCGATCCCTGTTCGATCGGCTGGCGGCGGAAGCGCAAGCCCGCGCCGCCGAGATCGAGGCGGCGGCCAAGGCGCTTGCCACGGTCGACGCGCTCGCATCGCTGGCGGAAACCGCCGCCGACGCGGATTGGGTCCGTCCCACGGTGGACGACAGTCTGGCTTTCGAGATTGTCGGCGGGCGCCATCCCGTCGTCGAGGCGGCGTTGCGTTCGCGCGGCGAGGCCTTTGTGCCCAATGATTGCGACCTGAGCGGAGCCGGGGAGGGACGGCCCTCGGAATCAGGCGGAAAAATCGCCGTCGTCACCGGTCCGAACATGGCGGGCAAATCCACTTTCCTGCGCCAGAACGCGCTGATCGCGGCGCTGGCTCAGATCGGCTCCTTCGTCCCGGCGAAAGAAGCCCATATCGGCATTGTGGACCGCCTTTTTTCCCGCGTCGGCGCGTCCGACGATCTGGCGCGCGGTCGCTCGACCTTCATGGTCGAAATGGTCGAAACGGCGGCGATTCTCAATCAAGCCACCGAAAGATCCCTGGTCATTCTCGACGAGATCGGGCGCGGCACGGCGACCTATGATGGTCTTTCCATCGCCTGGGCGGTGATGGAGCACCTCCACGACGCCAATCGCGCCAGGGCGCTTTTCGCCACGCATTTTCATGAATTAACCCATTTGGGTCAGCGCCTTCCGCGTCTCGTCAATCTCTGCATGCGCGTCACGGACTGGCATGGCGACGTCGTCTTTCTGCATGAAGTGGCGCGCGGCGCCGCCGACCGCTCCTATGGCGTGCAGGTCGCCCGTCTCGCCGGCCTGCCGCCAAAAGTGATCGAACGAGCGCGGAAGATATTGGCGGAATTGGAGCAAACGGAGCGTCGCGCGCCGGTCGAAAAACTGGTCGCCGACTTGCCGCTTTTCGCCGTCCCTGAATCCAACATGCCCGCGCCGGTCGAACCCGACAAGCTGCGAGCGGCGCTCGACGCGCTCAATCCCGACGAGATGACGCCACGCGCGGCTTTGGAGGCGCTTTACGCGCTGAAAATCGCCGCAGATTCATAAAATTCAGTTCGGGTTTTCGAGGCTGAACATTTCCGCCTTTTCGTCATAGGCGAAAAGCTCGGCGTAACGCGCCCAGGAGATCACAGTCTCCAATGTCTCTTCCGCATAATCTTCGGACATATAGTCTTCCAACTCGTTGCGGAACCTCGCCTCGGGCGCCGAATGGCTCGGCCGTTCGTCGAGCACGCGACGGATCAGGCTGATGATCGGCACATAATTGATGAGATGCTGGGAGAAAAGCTTCTTGCGCTCATCGGTATCGAGATCGACGAAGGTCCGCCCCGCGTCCGTCAGAAGCAGATCGCCTTCGCTCAGCACGGCGAAGCGCAGGAGTTGCAATGCTTCGCCAATGGGGAATAATTCGTCGACCTCCATCTGCAATCGGTCAGCGAGGACAGGCAGGTCTGCGCGTCCCCTGAAGGGCGGTGCGGCGACCGTCTCGATCAGGCCGGCCAGAACGTTGGTGGAAACCGGATGCAGGATCATGCCGACTCCCGTCCCAGGAATGCCCTCGACAGCCGAAGGCCGCGGCTCAGGTCTCTGCGTCATGCGCGCGTAAATGCTGTCGACCAATTGGCGGAAAGCCGGATCGAGGCGATTGCGCGGATGCGCGAACTCGACCTTGATTTCCGAAGCGATGCGGCCGGGGTTTGAGGAGAAAAGCAGGATTCGGTCGCACATCAGCACCGCCTCCTCGATATTATGCGTCACCATCAGGACGGACTTCATCGGCAGCCGACCCTCGACCCACAGGTCGATAATATCGGTGCGCAGCGTCTCGGCGGTGAGAACGTCGAGGGCGGAAAAGGGCTCATCCATCAGCAGAAGGTCGGGATGGACGACCAGCGCGCGGGCAAAACCGACGCGCTGCCGCATCCCGCCGGACAATTCCTTGGGATAGGCCGATTCGAATCCATCGAGACCGATCAGGTCGATGGCCGCAAGCGCCCGCTTGCGTTGTTCCGACTTCGCGACGCCGAGCGCGTCCAGGCCGAGCTCGACATTTTCCAGGACGGTCAGCCAGGGAAAAAGGGCAAAGGACTGAAAAACCATGGCGACGCCGCGCGGCGGCCCCTCGATGACCTTCCCGCGGCAAGAGGCTTCGCCCGAGGTCGGCTTGACCAGACCGGCGATAATGCGCAGCAAAGTCGATTTGCCCGAGCCGGAACGTCCCAGCAAGCCAACGATTTCACCCGATTTGATCGTCAGATCGACCTTATCCAGCACGACCAGTTCGTCGCCATTGGCTTTGGCGAAGCTGCGATTGACCTGCTTCAGGTTGATCAAGGTCATTTCGGGGCTGGGTTTCGCGACATCGAGCATTGCAGGCTCCAAATTCGGGTCTCAGCCGAGGCGGAGGTGGTCTTCTGCGAAAGTGTACATGGGGCGCCACACCAGCCGATTGAACAAAGTGACGAAAATGGACATGACCGCTATGCCGAGCACGACGCGCTGGAAATCGCCGGCTTCGGTGGCGTTGGCGATATAGGATCCGAGGCCGACGGCGATCAGCTTATGGTGGCCCCAGCTGGCTACCTCGGCGACAATGGCCGCGTTCCATGAGCCGCCAGAGGCTGTGATCGCCCCGGTGACGTAATAAGGGAAAATCCCCGGCAAAATGACGTAGCGCCACCATTTCCAGCCCCGCAAGTGGAAACTCCGCGCCGCATCCTTCAGATCGCCTGGAAAAGCATTCGCTCCCGCGATGACATTGAACAGAATGTACCATTGGGTTCCCAATATCATCAGAGGACTGAGCCAGATATTGGCGTTCAATCCGAAGCGGACAATCACAAAGACGAAAGCGGGGAAGGCGATATTGGCCGGGAAGGCGGCGAGAAACTGCGCGAAGGGCTGCACTTTTTCGGCGATCGCCGGCCGCAAGCCAACCCATACGCCGATCGGCACCCAGACCAGCGTGGCCAGCGAGATCAGCACGATCACGCGCGCCAAAGTGTAAAAGCCGTCGATGGTCGCCGTTCGCACATCCGACCAGTGAAGAGTCGAAAAGATATATTCGAAAATGCGCCAACCGATCCAAATCGTGCTGAAAGCGAGGACGCCCAGCCAGATGGCGTCGATCAACCGGGCCGGCGCTTCGACGCGAAACTTGAATTTCGAGAAATCGGGAAGAGGCAGCCTGATGCGGGTGGTCGATTCGACGGCGTCTGAAAGGACCAGCGCCGCCGACCGCAAGAACCTTGTCTTGCGAAACAGGTCAAGCAGCCAGGACGTCGGCGCTTCGGCCGAGGCGGTCTGTTCGAAACGGAATTTGTCAGCCCAGGCGACGATCGGGCGAAACAGGAGCTGATCGTAAATGATGATGACCACGAGCATCGCCAGGACGGCGCAACCAACGGCAGCCAGATTCCGGTGATTGATCGCCGTCGCCACATAGGAGCCGACGCCTGGCAGGGTCACGGTGGTGTCGCCAACGGTTATGGCCTCTGACGCCACAACGAAGAACCAGCCGCCCGACATGGACATCATCGCATTCCAAACCAGGCCGGGAACGGCATAGGGCACGTCGAGCCGCCAGAAGCGCCGCCACCAGGAAAGGTGAAAGCTCTGGGTCGCCTCGTCGAGATCCTTGGGCACGCTGCGCAGCGACTGGTACATGCTGAAAGTCATGTTCCAGGCCTGGCTGGTGAAAATGGCGAAAACCGAGGCCAATTCCGCGCCAAGCACGCGGCCCGGAAAGAGATGCATGAAAAAGAGGACTGTAAAGGTCAAGAAGCCGAGAATCGGCACCGACTGCAAAACGTCGAGCAGCGGAATGAGCACCATTGCCGCGCGGCGGCTTTTTGCGGCGATGGTGGCGTAAACAAAGGTGAAAATCAGCGAGGCGACCATCGCGGCCAGCATCCGCAGCGTTGTTCGCAAAGCGTATCCAGGCAAGCGCCAGGGATCGAGCGAGATCGGCGCGGCGTGAAGCGCCGCCAACGGAGCATTGGTCTGCTGCGCGCCATAGGCGATTGCGACCAGGATTCCGGTGACGAGAGCCAAGGCCGCGACATCGAACAGATTGGGCGCCAAAGTTCGGCCCAAAGCGGTTGGAGGCGCGTGTTCCCGCACGGGCGCAGGTCCTTTTGGGGATGAATGTGGCAAGTGAAGGAAGGTTAGGGCGACGACCGACTCACCGCCGCCCCCGCTCTCGTTAGCTCATCGGATGTGACGACATTGTGACAAAATTATTTTCGCGCGGCTATGTGGCTGTCGCTTTCCCTACTTGTTGCTAAGCGCGTTCGTGGAGTGGCGACGTTCCTTCGGTCGGTCATTGGCGGTCTTGACAGGGTAAGCTGCGTTCGCATTGCAAACTTCTGGACAGCGCATTGACAATTGGCCATCTTCAAGAAGAAAGGCTTTGATTATAAAATTAGAAGAGGCCGCAAATGTCAGCCAAACTAAGACCTCTTGCTCCACAAGACATCATTGCTTTTTTTGAAGCAAAAGGAATCGGTGACGCGGGTTGTCAGGCTTGCGGCCACAAAGGGTTCTCCCTTTTGGATGAAACCTTGCACAATAGTCGGATGTGTTTCTTCGCCTGTAAATTTCCAGGCCACGACTTGGGCGGATCAGACGTCATAGAATTTGTCGCCTTGACTTGTGACAATTGCGCGACAACGCGGCTTTATGCGCGCGGTCCAATTGCCGAATGGGTTGACGCTAAACTCGGCGAATCCGCCTGAAACCATCGTCGCGCGAGCAGAAGAGGCGGCCGGCGGGGCGCTTTTCGAGCCGCCGGAATGTCGCGATGGCGGCGCTTTCTCCCTCCCAGCGCCGAATCCGCCTTGCGCCTGAACGAAAAGATTGTCTTCCAACGGCGCCGTTAAGTAAGCTTCGGAAGCTATTGGGAGAATCGCAATGTTCGTACGCGTGTCGACGGTGGCTTTCGAGGGCGTCGAAGCGCGGCCCGTCGATGTTCAAGTCCAGATTTCCAATGGCAATGTCGTCTTCAATGTCGTCGGATTGGGAGACAAGGCCGTCGCCGAATCGCGGGAAAGGGTTCGCGCCGCGTTGGTGGCGTCGGGACTGTCTCTCCCCGCGAAGCGCATAACCGTCAATCTTGCGCCGGCCGATCTGCCGAAAGAAGGCAGCCATTACGACCTGCCGATCGCCCTGGGAGTGATGGCGGCCATTGGCGCGATTCCTTCCGACGCTCTCGAGGGCTACACGGTTTTGGGCGAATTGTCGCTCGACGGCGCCCTCGCGCCCGTGGCCGGCGTGCTGCCGGCGGCGGTCGCCGCCAATGGACGTGGACGCGGGCTGATTTGTCCCGCCGAATGCGGGCCGGAGGCCGCCTGGGCCTCGGGCGACATTCCGATATTGGCGCCGCGATCCCTCATCCAACTGGCCAATCATTTTCATGGAACGCAGGTGCTCTCCCGTCCCGCGCCGGCGATTCGCGCCGCCAGCGGCGAACAGCCGGACCTGCGCGACATCAAGGGCCAGGAAAGCGCCAAACGGGCCCTGGAAATCGCCGCGGCCGGCGGTCACAATCTGCTCTTCAACGGGCCGCCCGGCGCCGGCAAGAGCATGTTGGCCGCGCGTCTGCCCTCGATCCTGCCGCCGCTGACGCCTCGCGAACTTTTGGAAGTCTCGATGATCCATTCGGTCGCCGGCGCCCTGGCCGGCGGCCAACTCTCCGACCGTCGCCCCTTTCGCGCGCCGCACCATTCCGCCTCCATGGCGGCTTTGGTCGGCGGCGGGCCGCGCGCCAGGCCGGGCGAAGCCTCCCTGGCGCATAATGGCGTTCTGTTTCTCGACGAACTGCCGGAATTCCAGGCCCAGGCGCTCGACGCCCTGCGTCAGCCTCTGGAGGCCGGAGAAGTCGCGATTGCGCGCGCAAATCACCGTTGCGTCTATCCGGCGCGTTTCCAATTGATCGCCGCCATGAATCCCTGCCGCTG
>CAYRNB010000015.1:25782-48157 GCA_964425315.1 uncultured Rhodoblastus sp. | reverse complement strand
AAGACGCCCGCCGGCGCATCCGTAGCGGGCGTTTGAGTTTTCCTCGGCCCCATAGGAGGGTGAAGCCGAATTGTTGTCAGGCTGAGCGGCGAGCCGAGGATGCGATGATCGGGTTGACGGAGGACGTCAATTTAGGGGGGAAGCCATGGCGCAGATTGTGACGATCGGTCTTGATTTGGCGAAGAACGTATTCCAGGTCCACGGCGTCGATGGGGCGGGCGCCGTCGTTTTGCGGCGTCAGTTGCGCCGCGCCGAAGCGCTCAAATTCTTCGCCTCGCTCCCGCCGTGCTTGGTGGGCATGGAGGCCTGCGCCTCAGCGCACCATTGGGGCCGCGAACTGAAGGCGCTTGGTCACGAAGTCCGGTTGATGCCGCCGGCCTATGTGAAGCCGTATGTGGTGAAGCGCGGCAAGACCGACGCGGCGGACGCCGAGGCGATCTGCGCAACCCCAACCCGCTTCGCCGCCCGCGCTGGCGCCGAGGCCGTCATTACACTAACATCCAAGCTGGACCCGTCAGTGGGGGCCGATCAAAGCCGCAGACGGGCAGAAAACGGTCTTAAGCCGAACAACCGATTTCGACAAAATCGCATGAAGGCCGAATAGGCGTGGTGGCGAAGGGGCAAGAACAGATTTTGCGCATGGAATTCAAAATTTTGCACAACTGAAAGCGTCGCTGTAAGAACGAATACGCATATCTTTGATTTATTCGACAAATATCGAGGTTGTCGAGCTGTCGCTGTTTGCTGTTTGGTGTGGATAAGCCGTCCATATTAATTGACCGTTAACCATTTATGACACATTCAATATTGGTCGGATCGCTTGGCAAGCAATGCATGCAGCGAGCACAAATATGTGCACTATCTGTGTAATCGATGACGATATCTTTATACGCGAAGCGACAGAAATGTTGCTTCAGAGCGAGGGCTTCGATGTGAAGAGCTTTTCCTCGGCTCGCGAATTCGTTGAAGCCAATATATTGGGCGGCATTGATTGCGTTCTCACCGACATAGAAATGCCGGGGGGAATGAGCGGACTCGACCTTCTCTCACAAGCTTCAAAAAACGCGCCGGAATGTCCCATCCTGGTGATGTCAGGAAGGGGCGACACCTTTCGAGCGTCAGCCTATGCGCTCGGGGCCCGAGACTATCTCATGAAACCGTTTTCAGCCGCAGAGCTGATAGAGGCGATTCATAAAGCGACGCACCCCGAGGTCAGAGCGTTACATTTGCAATAGCTTGGCTCGGGTCCACTGTGTCTGGCGTCAGCATGAGTGGGACAAACTGAGGTGATTTGAGAACGGAGGGTTGCTGGCTCATCGTAGCTGACGAAGGAGCGAAGATGAGGCGGAAATCCGGTCCTGCGAAGGTTTGGGCGGAAGAGAAAACGCCGGCCGAAAAGGTGCTGAGGGACATCCGCGGGGCGACCCGCCGGCGCCATTCGGCGGAGGAAAAAATCGCGTCGTGCTGGAGGGATTGCGCGGCGAAGAGAGCATCGCCGAGTTTTGCCGGCGCGAGGGCAAGGGACCCGAGTTCTACTCGGGGCGCAACATTGCTTGTGCTGGTCTAGACGTCGCCCTTCCTAGCCCTGCCCTTCGGCCTACTCCCGCGTTCCCACCCAATTGCGGCCTTGCGACCCCGGCTCGACGCATTCGAAATGCGGACCGCAGAACACCTTTGGGCTGTCGGCCTGGTATTCTTTTCGAAGATCACTTTAGCCCGCTTCGTTCTCATTCTCCGCCCCTTGAGCCGCCAGGGCCGCCAAAATCCGCGCCCAGCTTCGCGCCCCCTTCTGGAAGGAGGAAAGCTCGTATTTCTCGTTGGGCGAATGGATTTTGTCGTCGTCGAGGCCGAAGCCGACCATGAGCGCGTCCATCTTCATTTCGCGCTTGAACAGGCCGACGATCGGGATCGAGCCGCCGGAAGCGGCGAGCACCGCCGGCTTGCCCCATTCCGTCGCGAGCGCCCGGCTGGCGCGCTGGATCGCCTCGGAGTGGAAGGGCAGGGCGAGCGCGGGGCTTGCGCCATGGCTCAGGAATTCCGCCTGGCAATCCTTGGGAAGCATTTTGCGCACATAGGCGCGGAAATGATCGACGATCGCCTGCGGATTCTGCGCGCCGACCAAGCGGAAGGAGAATTTGGCGCTCGCCTGCGCCGGCAGGACGGTTTTCGAGCCCTGGCCGGTATAGCCGCCGATGACGCCGTTGACGTCGCAGGTCGGTCGCGCCCAGATTTTTTCCAGCACGGAATAATCGGCTTCGCCCGCCGCGATGGATAGGCCGATGTCGCCCAAAAAAGCCTTTTCGTCGAAATTGAGCGCCGCCCATTGCGCCCTGATTTCTTCCGGCAATTCGGGGACGCCGTCGTAAAATCCCGGCAGGGCGACGCGTCCTTTGTCGTCATGCAGGCCGGCGATGATCTTGGCCAGAATATGGATGGGATTGACCGCCGGCCCGCCATACATGCCGGAATGGAGGTCGCGGCTCGCCGCCTTGACGATCACCTCCTCCAGCACCAGGCCGCGCAGCATGCAGGTGATGAGCGGCGTCGCGCGGTCCCACATATTGGTGTCGCAGACCAGCATCAGATCTGCGTCGAGCTCCTTGGCGTTGGCGGCGAGAAAGGCCGGCAGCGAGGTGGAGCCGGATTCCTCCTCGCCTTCGAACAATATGGTGACATGGCAGGGCAGGCCCCCGTGGGCGCGAAAAGCACGGCAGGCTTCGACAAAGGTCATCAGCTGGCCCTTGTCGTCGGCGGCGCCGCGCGCCACGATCTGCGGGCCGGTCGGCGCGTCGGCGAGGCGCGGCGCGAAGGGATCGGTCCGCCACAGGTCCAGCGGATCGGCCGGCTGCACGTCGTAATGGCCATAGAACAAGACATGCGGCGCGTCGGGGCGCGCCACCCTGGCCTTGGCGACGACCATTGGATGGCCGGCGGTTGGACGCGACGACGCCTCAAATCCAAGCTCCTGCAGTTGCGCCACCAGCCAGTCGGCGGCGCGCGCGCATTCCGGCGCATAGGCAGGGTCGGTGGAAATGGACTTGAAGCGCAGGAGTTCGAACAGCCGGTCCAGGGCGCCCTGGCGGTCGGCGTCGAGCGTTGCGAGCACAAGATCGAGATTGGCCATGGGGGCCCCCAAATGAATCGCTTTCAGACTAGCAGCGCGGGGAACTGGCGTCACGCGGCGGAAGGCGGTGAACCATTAAGCTTGAGCGGCGTTACCGGCGAGACAGGGAGCGCGAGATGGTTATTCCGGAAGGCTGGAGCGGCGACGAAAAGAAAATCGCCAAGACCTACAAATTCAAGAGCTTCGCCAATGCGGTCGGCTTCATGGTCGAAGTGGCGCTCTATTGCGAGCGGGTCGACCACCATCCCGAATGGAAGAACATCTACAACAAGGTCTGGGTCGAATTATCGACACATGACGCGGGCCGCGTCACGGAAAAAGATCTAAAACTCGCCGAACATATGGACGAGGTTTTTTCGCGCTCAGACTGGTGAGTCTCACGCAGCCGAGATCAGAGCGAGCCGGTTCAGCGCCGCTTCGCGCGGGCCGGGGAGGTGGATGCAGACCTTCGCGCCCTGGCCCGGCGAGGACGCGATCCTCAAATGGCCGCCATGCAATTCGGCGAGCGAACGCGCGATCGACAGGCCGAGCCCGGACCCTTTCATGCCGTCCTGCATCAGCGGCGATCTTTGCTCGAACGGGCGGCACACCAGGGAGATTTCCTCGGCGCTCATGCCGCAGCCGCTGTCTTCGACAATAATGTCGTGCGCCGCGCCCTGCGTGACGGCGCAGAGGCGAACGCTGCCGCCCTCGGGCGTGAACTTGATCGCGTTTTTCAGCAAAATTCCGACCATGCGTTTCAAGGCTTCGGCGTCGGCGAAAATGCGGGAATCTTCCGGCGCGTCCAGCTCCAGCGCCACTTTCTTCTCTTCGGCCTCGGCGCGAAATTCGTTGAGAAATTCGCCAAGCGCCGGGGCGAGATCGAATTCGGCGGCGCGCAGGCTCACCTGGCCGGCGTCGATGCGCGACATTTCCAGGACGTCACCGATGATCCCGTGCAGATATTGGCCCGACTCGCGAATGTGGGTGGCGTAATCGACGTAGCGCGTGTTGCCGATGTCGCCGAAGAACTGCTGCTCCATCACTTCCGCGAAGCCGATGATGTGGTTGAGCGGCGTGCGCAATTCATGGCTCATATTGGCGAGGAAGTCGGATTTGGCCCGATTGGCGCTCTCGGCCGCCGCCTTCTGCTCGAGATAGCGTTCGGCGAGCTCCGCCAGTTGCTGGGCCTGAAGCTCCAGGGTCTGGCGCGATTTGCGCAGGTCGGCGATGGTCGCCATCAGACGCCTTTCGCCGTCGAGCAATTGCTCCTCGTGGCGCTTGAGCTTGGAAATATCGGTGCCGACCGAGACATAGCCGCCGTCCTTGGTCCGCCTCTCGTTGATCTGCAGCCAGCGGCCGTCGGCGAGCCGCGCTTCATAGACCCGGCCGCCGCGCGCTTCCGCCCGCATGGGTTCCTCCGGCGGCGTTTGGGCGAAGCTTTGCGAATGGGCCATGGCCGACGCATAGGATGTGCCGGGGAGGGTGCATTCGTGCGGCAGCCCGTGCAGGCGCTGGAATTTGGCGTTGCACAGCACGAGGCGGTTCTGCGCGTCCCACAGGACGAAAGCTTCCGAAATGGTCTCGACCGCGTCGCGCAGGCGCAGATCGGCGGCGGCGCTTTTTTCGGCCAGGCGCTTCTCTTCGGAAATGTCGACGGCGATGCCGACCAGATGCGGCGCGCGATCGCGCCCGTCATGGATGACCTGGCCGCGCGCCCTGATCCAGATCCATTCGCCCTCGGCGTTGCGGATGCGGAACGCGTGGTCGATCGACGTCGCGCCCCGGCTGGTCAAATTGTCGGCGATATCGGTGAAGTCGCCGTCATCCGGATGGATCAGCGCCTTGACGTCGCCGAAGGAGAGAAATTCCCCCTGCGGCGCCATGCCGAGCATGTCGTACATCGATTCCGACCAATAGATGCGGCCGGCGCCGAGATCCCAATCCCACAGGCCGCAGCGGCCGCGGTTCAGCGCCGCGTCGATGCGGTTGTTGATGCGGGCGCGGTCGCATTCGGCGAGAACGGCGCGACTTGCCTGGCCGAAATAGGCGAAGGCGGCGAGACCGACCGCCGCGGAGGTCAGAAGAAGCAGCAGGAGGGAGCGCAAGGCGTCGGCGCGCCATTCGACGAAGGCGCTGCTTAGCGGCTGCCATATGGCCATCTGGCCGAAGGGAGGGGCGAGATTGCGCACCGTCGCCAGAACCTCGCCGTCCTGCGGCCGGACGATGCGCATCGGCCCGGCCTTGTCGGCGAAAATCGTCAGCGGCTGCGCGGGGCCGAACAGCGCCGTCAAATTTTCGCTCGCGCCCTGGGCGCCTTTGGGAAGTGCGGCCACGATGCGGCCGCGCGCGTCGGTGACGACAACCCTGCGTCCCTTGGCGAGAATCTTGCCCTGCGCCGCTTCCAGGACCATCTCGGCGGGCTCGCCGGTCGGCGCGCGGCGCACCGCCGCGTTGAAATCGGCCGAGGCCAGCCGGCTGACCATTTCCAACTCGCCCAAGGCCTCGGGCACGACCCGGGCGTGGCTGCGCGCCGCAATGAGCGCCGAGACCGCGAAGAGCAAAAGCAGCGTCAGAGCCACAGTCGCCGGCAACAGCCAGCGCGCCAGCTTCTTCGCCCGCGTAACGAAAGGATCGTCGCTGCCGGCGACCCGGCGGGTCGTCGAGGGAGAGGCGGGCGTTGGCGGCGCCTCGGCGGCGGCCGCTTTTCCCTCCTGGTCCTCCGTCTTCGCCGCGTCAAGGCATAGCGAAGCGTCGGCGGCGTTGGCGCGCGCCATGAAACGCTCCCACCGGTTTGATAAGCCGAATTGTTGAAATAACGCGACCGGGAAGATGAAGCGACGCCCCGAATCACCCCCATGAGAATCCGGCTTTGACCGTTTGTCCAGATGAAAATTTGATGAACGAGATGGTTTTTGCCGTCACGAATCGGTGAATTCCATTTGGATCAATCAATGAGGCGCCGCCGAACGCCTTTTCTTCCTCTGGGCGGATCGGCGCGCGGCGCTCGCCTGGACTTTGCTCAGGCGAGCGCCCGCGCCACGAGATCGCGCAGATCGGGGGAAAGGCTTTCTTGCGCGGCGATGTTCTGCAGGGCGGCGCGCGCCTGGCCCCGACGACCGGTTTCGAGATTGCGCCAGGAGCGGAACGCGGAAACAAGCCGCGCCGCCACCTGTGAATTGATGCGGTCGAGAGTGAGGGCGGTTTCGGCGATGAAACGGTAGCCGGCGCCGTCAGCGGCGTTGAAGCCGGTGGGATTGCCGTTGGCGAAGGCGCCGATCAGCGCATAGACGCGATTGGGCGTGGAGAAATTGAACACGTGGCTCTTGGTCAGGCGGCGTACTCGTTCGAGCGTTTCCGGCTCCTGGATGGTCGCCTGCAGCGCGAACCATTTGTCGAGAATGAGCGGTTCGCCCGCATGATTGCGGAAAAAGGAGTCGAGAGCCGGCTCGCGCTGTGCGCAGGGGACCGAACACATGACCTGCAAGGCGGCGACGTCGTCGGTCATATTGGCGCTGGCCTGGAACTGATGCATGGCGATCTCCGCCCCTTCCTCGGGCTCGGCCGCGGCGATCAGGCTCAAGCAGGCGTTGCGCAGGGCGCGGCGGCCGGCGCTCGCCGCATCGGGCTGGAAGGGGGAATCGTCCATGAGGCTCTCATAGACATGGAGAGCTTCGTCGCGCAGGTTTTTGCCGATTTCAGCGCGGAAAGCCAGGCGCGCCAGATGGATGGCGTCGGGATCGACGTCGGCGCCGATGTCGCGGGCGATGTCGTTTTCGCTCGGCAGGGCCAGCATTTGCGCGACGAAGGCGGGATCGGCGGAAGAGCCGGCGAGAAGCCCCGAAAGCGCCTCCGCGTAGCGAGGCGAAAATTTCGGCAGTTCGCCGGCGCGAATGACTGCGGATGCGGCGATCAGTTGAGCGGTCGCGAGCGTCTGGGCCGCCTGCCAGCGGTTGAAGGGATCGCTGTCATGCGCGAGCAGGATATAGCGGTTGTCCTCATCGAGGCCGTCGTCCAGCACCACCGGGGCGGAAAAGCCGCGCAGCAGCGAGGGAGTGGGCTTTTCGTCCACATTGGCGAAGACGATTTTGCGCTGCGTCCCGGCAAGCTCGACCACGCCGCGTGAAATTTCCGGCGCGTCGGCGGGGTCCTGCGGGACAAGCGCGAATTCGCCGCCGTCGCGGCGCAGAAGCCCGAGGCGGATGGGAATGACGACGGGCTTTTTCTCGCTCTGGCCGGGAGTCGGCGCCAATGTCTGCTTCAGCTCCAGCGTATAGGTTTTCGCCGCGGCGTCGTAAGAGCCGCGCGCGGACAGCCTGGGCGTGCCGGCCTGGAAATACCACAGCGCGAAAGCGCTGAGGTCGCGGCCCGAAGCCTCGGCGAAACAGGCGAGAAAGTTTTCGATCGTCGCCGCATGGCCGTCGAAACGCTGGAAATAAAGGTCCATGCCGTCGCGAAAGGCGGCCTCGCCGAGGAGACACTTCAGCATGCGGATGATTTCGGCGCCCTTCTCGTAGACCGTCGCCGTATAGAAATTGTTGATTTCGTTGTAACTATCCGGCCTGACATTATGCGCCAGCGGCCCCGCGTCCTCGGGAAACTGGGTCGCGCGCAAATTGCGCACGTCGCCGATGCGGCAGACGGCGCGTGAGCGCTGGTCGCAGGAAAATTCCTGGTCGCGAAAGACGGTCAGGCCCTCTTTCAGGCAGAGCTGGAACCAGTCGCGGCAGGTGATGCGATTGCCGGTCCAGTTGTGGAAATATTCATGCGCCACCACCGCCTCGACATGTTCGTAATCGACGTCGGTCGCGGTTTCCGGGGCGGTCAGAATATATTTGTCGTTGAAGATATTGAGGCCCTTGTTCTCCATGGCGCCCATGGTGAAGTCGGACACGGCGACAATATTGAACACGTCGAGGTCATATTCGCGGCCGAAGGCGAATTCATCCCAGCGCATGGCGCGGATCAGGCTGTCCATGGCGTAATAGGCGCGCTCGGCCTTTTCCTTTTCGACATAAATTCCGAGCTTGACCGGCCTGCCCGAGGCGGTGACGAAATCCTCGTGAATCGAGTCGAGATCGCCGCCGACCAAAGCGAAGAGATAGCAGGGTTTAGGAAAGGGATCGCGCCAGACGGCGAAATGCCGGCCCGGACCCGCGTCGCCGGACGCGACCGGATTGCCGTTGCCGAGCAGGATCGGCGCCTCGGCCTTGTCGGCCTCGATGCGGGTGGTGAAGACGCTCAAAATGTCTGGCCGGTCAAGAAAATAAGTGATGCGGCGGAAGCCTTCCGCCTCGCATTGGGTGCAATAGACGGCGCCGGAGCGGTAAAGTCCTTCGAGCTGGGTATTGGCGGAGGGGTCGATTTCGGTTTCGATTTCAAGCGTAAAGGGACGCGCTGGCGGATTTTCGATCGCCAGTCGGTCGGGCGTGGCGACCGCGGCGAGATCGAGCGCCCGATTGTCGAGAAGCGCCCGCACAGGCTTCAGGCCGCCGCCGTCGAGTTCGAGCGGCGCGCCGGGCCTGCCCTGCGGATTGGGCCGCAGGCTGAGGCGCGAAATCACCCGCGTCGCCTTGGCGTCGAGGCTGATGTCGAGATCGACCGAATCGATGAGATAGTCGGTCGGCCGGTAGTCTGCGAGGCGGACGGGCTGCGGCTGAACGGCTTCGAGCTTGGCGGACATGACGCCTCTTTCTGTTGCGGCCGCGCGCGATTCGATCGTCCCGTCGCGCCGGCGGTTTCGCCCCTATCTATTATCGCCGGAATAAATCCGCTATCCGCAATAAGAATTTTTCGGCGCGGTGTCCGGCTTGACCGCAATGCCGCGAGGCGACAGAAAGGGGAGAAACTGGGGCGCGGAATGACAAAGATTCGCAAAATTTGCGTCTATTGCGGCTCGTCGACCGGCGCCGATCCCGCTTTCGCCGCCGCCGCCGAGCAAATGGGCCGCATTTTCGCCGAAAACGGCGTCGGCCTGGTCTATGGCGGCGGCGCCTTCGGCCTGATGGGGACCCTCGCCAAGGCCGTGATGCAGGGCGGCGGCCACGTCACCGGCGTCATCCCCAGCTTTCTGGAGCGGCGGGAGCATGCGCTCGACAGCGTGCAGGAACTGCATGTCGTCGAGGACATGCACGAGCGCAAGCGGCTGATGTTCGAAAAGGCAGACGCCTTCGTCGCCTTGCCGGGCGGCATAGGCACGCTGGAGGAACTGGTCGAGCAACTGACCTGGATTCAGCTCGGCCGTCACAGCAAGCCGGTGGCGATCGCCGATATCGGCGGATTCTGGCGGCCTCTACTTTCCCTGATCGACCATATGCGCGAACAGGCCTTCCTCCGGCCGCCATGGGAGACGAGCTATCTCGTCGTCGACAAGGTCGAGGACGTTCTGCCGCGCCTGCAGGCGGCCGTGGCGAGAAAGCCCGCGCCGCGCCGGGAGTTGCGGCCGGAATTCTGAGAAATGCGGGCTAGTCGTCCCAGCGCCCGGCGGAAATGATGTAGCCGCGATCGGTCACGACCATCCATCCCAGGCCGTGCTTCTTTTCGATCTCTTCCACGCGCGCCCCGCCGGGCAGGACGTCGCCGGGGACGACTTCCGCCGACCCTTGCGCGCTTTCGACCAGGGCGACGCCGTGTTGGACGTCGCGCAGCACGTAGTCGCGGTAACGTTTTTGCGTGGCCCAGGCGGCCGGCTTGGGCAATGGCTTGCCGATGGAGCCGACCGGCGTGCGGTCGATCGTCTGGCGGGCCTGCTGAAGCTCGATCCTGTCGATCTTCGCCTGCAACTGCGAGGCCACGGCGGCGGATTGGGTCTTCTGTTCCGCCAGGTTCTTCCGCAGCGCCGCTATGGTCGCCTCTGCCGCATGGGTTTTGTGGGTCTCGGCTTCCAGCCGGCTCTTCAGCCTTTCGACATGGCCGCGAAGGGCCGCGATTTCATGGCGCTGCGCGCGCGCGTCGCGCAGGGCCAGCGCGGCGGTGCGGGCCGCTTTCTCGGCGGCGACCTGTTCGGCGCTGGGGCCGCTTTTCGTCTCGATGAAGGTCGAGGCGACGGCGAGGCTCAGCCCGAAGACCAGGGCGAGGCCGGCGGCTGGCCAGATGTACGCCTTCCAGGGCCGGCGGCGCGGGCGGGGAACGAATTCGATATAGGGCCTTTCGCCCGGCGCTTCCACGCGTGGGGCTTCGTTATGGTTTCTCTTCGACTCGGGGGGAAGAATGATTTCCTTCATGGGCGCCTCCGCCGGATTCTTAAAGAACCCTTTTTCCCATCGGGCATTTTCTCGCCGTAGAATTAACTCGCGATTAATGAGGCGTCCCGAAATCCCCGCCACGGCCGATTTTCGTTCCCGGCGGCGACAGTTTTCCCGGCTTTGAGGCGTTTTTGGCGCGCGAAAATGGCGCAATCGGGCGATTTGGCGACGCTTCGGCTCCGTCGGCGTCTCATGAGTCCCCGAGAGCGAGAGTGGATCACGCCTCAGCCGGCTTTGCGAAGGGCTCCAAACGACGCCTGCAGGACCTTCGCCGGCGGTTGTGACGAAAGCGACGAGCGCCCCCAGCGGCTGTCAAGCCAGGCGGCTATGGCGTCGGCCGCGTCGCGCCAACGCGTGTCAAGCATCATATCGTGAGCCAGGCCGCTGAGAATCCTCATGTCCGCTTCATAGCGCAGCGCCGTCTCCAGGATGTCCGCGGGCGAAAAGATCGTGTCGTTTTCAGCCCCAAGAACAAGCATCGGAGTCTGGACCCTCTCCGGGTTGGGCAGGTCCAGCGCGATCATATCGAGAAAAGCGCGATACGACTCGTCCTGAAGCAGACCCAAAAAACGGGCCAAATCCTCGGGCGGCAAAGATGGAGAAAAAAAGTATTCACGAGCTAATTCCGGGGCGCTGACAAGACATTTAAAACTCATAGTGAGATTGGCGCGCAGAAATTTTAAGGGATGGCTGCGTGAGAACTTCAACATCCGCGGCAAAATGCCGTAGGGAGGCATTGAGGCCAACAAGACAGCGCCGGGCGCGTCGCGCGTCTCCAAATATTTTTGCACCACGCCGCCGCCCATCGAGTGGCCGATAAGAATAGGGGACGTCGGAATGCGGTCAACGGCCTCAGTCACATCGGCGACATAGTCGGACAGGCTCGCCCACTTAAGCTTTCCTGGAGATTTCCCATGCGCTCTCAAGCTCAAGGCGTAGGCCGGATAGCCGCGATCGGCAAAATAGGGAAGAAAATGCTCTGTCCAACACCAAGCGGCATGCCAGGCGCCGTGCACAAATAGCAACGGTGGTTTCGCCGTCGGCTGTTCAGGCAAGCATCTTAGGACTTCCACGCTCATGAAGGACTCTACTCACCGATCTATCGGTGACGGCCAACTTAGCGTAGGAGGCGTTAACGTCGGCAGAATCCAGGACGGCCAATAATAATCTTGCGCGCATGGCCAATATTCCGTTAGCGGCCAGGATTCAATTGATCGAATACTGAACGTCCGCAGAGCCTACGCGCGGATCGACCACGCGCCTATGTTCGGCGCGGTTAGCGCCTGGCAGCGCGTCTCCCGCGCTCCCGCGACGATGCGGTCCAGCAGGGTCGCGGGGTCGCCGATGGCCGGATCGACCATGCCGTAGCTTTGCATATGCGGCAGCAATGATTTGTAAGTCGCGACGAGCCAGCGCCAATAGATGACCTCGGCGCCGAATGCGTGCCCTTCGCTGAAAAGGCGCGGCGGAGGAAGCCCGGCGTCCTCGTAACAGGCGATGAGCCGCCCGGCTATGTCGTAGTTCGGCAACGCGGCGCGGTAGAAGGTCTGCAGGGCGTCGGCGGCCGCCTGGGCGATCGGCAGCGGCGGCAGGCTTGTCGCCCTGATGTGAAAGGCATGTTCGAGAAAGGCGACGGCTCCGCCGGGCTTCACCGCCTCCTTGGCGCGGCGCACCATGGCGACGGGATCGGTCTGATGCATGAGAACATAGCGTCCGATCGCAGCGTCGAAGGGCGCCTGGCCCGCGATGGCTTCGTCGTCTCCGACGATAAAGTCGACCCAGTCGAGGCCTGCCTCCGCCGTGCGGCGTCGCGCGGCTTCGATGGCCTTCGGCTCGCGATCGACGCCGACGATCGCGCCCGATGGCCCAACCGCTTCCGCTACGAGCAAGGTTACGTCGCCCACCCCGCAGCCGATGTCGAGCACGCGCATTCCTTCCCTGATCCCGCTCTCGCGGATCAGCCGCCGCGTTACGCTCTTCAGGCAGGCCCCCTGCAATTGCAGCCGCTCGATTTCCGCGTCGGAATGGCCAAGCACGTAATGGGAATTCTCTGTCATACGTAAACCTCGAACCTTCCAGAAAGACCGCATGGGCGGCCGCGCCGCGCAATCGGGAGCAGACTGAACCAAACGCGTTCGCTTTAACAAGCCGTAAATCGACTCGCTACAATCCAGTCACGCCAGACAACGCAGGGATGCGGAGCGCCCGGCTTTCATTTCCGGTCCACGTCCGCCCATCGCCGGCGACGTCCGCGGACCTTCACTTTCCTCGAAATCCGGCGATCCCCCGCGGACGCGGAAGGCATAATTTCGTTGGCCTCACGTCCCCGCCGGCAGGTGGGCGAACAGGGCGATCAAGGCGCGATCGTGCAGAAGGGTGAAGCGCTCCTTGTGATGCAGCCATTTGACCGCGTCGTCGATATCGCGCGCGTCATTGAGCTTGGCCGCCGCCATGGCGCGCTCCGGCGTGATCTCGCCGCGCGCGCGATGGGGCGCGGGAGGCAGGTAGGCTTCGTGCAGGGCGCGCAATTCCGGATCGGCGTGCAGGGCGCGCAGGCCGTCGGCGTCGTCAAAGCCCTGCGCAGCCAATGCCTGAGACAATTCGTTGGCGCGCGCCGCCACGCGCGGCGGCGCGCTTTCCTCGGGCGTCGCCAGCAGGCCGAGGCGCTTTACCGCCAGGCCGAGGGATTTCAATCCCGTCGCCCAGGAGAGGGCGATCGCCAGAATGAGGCCGGCGATGGTCGGCGACATCCAGGCGGCGAGCGAGGGCGAGATCATCAGGCCGGAGATCAGCATGAGGATTCCCATCGCCACATGCGAGCGATGTCGTCGGATGATGGCCTTGAAGGCGACCGAGCCGTCGTCGCGCCTTTGCGGCTCCCATCCGGTGTCGAAGCCGAAAAGGAAATGCATCACATGGCCCGCGTGAACCATCATCATGATCGGCGCCAGCAGGGCCGACATCACCACTTCGAACAGGGTCGAAAGGATCAGCCTGACGGCGCCGCCGGCGCCGCGGCGCGTCGGTCCGTCGATCAGCGACAGGATCAGACCGAAGAGCTTCGGCGCCAACAGCACCGCCATGGTCACGCCGAAGAGCCGAAGCGAACGCTCGGCGTCGAAGACCGGCCAGGCGGGGAAGAGCGTGAATTCCCTGGTGAAATATTCGGGTCTGATGTAGCTCGCCTGCACGACGATCACGATACCGATCAGCAGCTGCGCCAGCCATAAAGGCGAAGCGACGTAGTTCATGATGCCGGTGACGAAATGCTGGCGCGAGGCCGGATGCAGGCCCCTGGCCGGCAGAACGCTGATATGCTGGAGGTTGCCCTGGCACCAGCGCCGGTCGCGCATAGCGACGTCGATCAGCGAGGGCGGGCATTCCTCATAGGAGCCGGGAAGCGAGGGTATCATTGTGACGCTGTAGCCGGCGCGCCGGATCAGCGCCGCCTCGACGAAATCGTGGCTCATGATATGGCCGCCGAACGGCGGCCGGCCTCTCAGATGCGGCAGGCCGCAATGGGCGGCGAAGGCGGCGGTGCGGATAATCGCGTTATGGCCCCAGTAATTGCCGTCGCGCCCCATCCAGCAAGCCAGTCCGTCGGCGATGACGGGACCGTAGATACGCGCCGCAAACTGTTGTACGCGTGCGAAAAGCGTGTTGCGGTTGATGATGAGCGGCAAGGTCTGGATGATGCCCGCGTCCGGGTCGGCCTCCATGGCCGCGGCCAGCGCGACAATGGCCGAACCCGCCATGACGCTGTCGGCGTCCAGCACCAGCATATGACCGTAAGAACCGCCCCAGCGGCTGACGAAATCGGCGATATTGCCGGCCTTGCGCGCCTCGTTCTTGGGGCGATGGCGATAGAAGAGGCGGGCGTTCGGCCCGAGTTTGCGCCGCAGGGCGATGAAAGCGCGCTCCTCCGCGATCCAGACGTCGGGATCCGTGCTGTCGGAGAGAAAGAACCAGTCGAAGGCGGCCCCGTGGCCCGACGCCTCGACATCCTCGTGAATCGCCTCCATCGCGCCGAAGACGCGCGACGGCGTCTCATTGAAGATCGGCATGAGCACGGCGGTGCGGGTGGTCAGCTTTTCCGGGGGCGCGGGCGGCCGCCAGCGCGTGAACAGAAGGTGCAGGAAACCGACGACTCCGGCGGAGAAGGCCAAGGCGATCCAGGAGAAATTCGCGACGAACAGGACGAGCAGCATCCATTTCAGGAAGGAAATGCCGCCGACGTCGATGACCCGGTACATTTCATAGCCGCCCCAATAGGTGAGGGCGAGGCCGCCGCCGAAGACGATCAGGCGTGACAGCCACGGGACGGCGAAGCGCCGCAAGGGCTTGCGGCGCTCGCGCGCCGCGTCGAAGTGGAAGAGGCGCTGCGCCGGCATGGCGAGCGGATCTTCGTCCGGCATGTTCGGCGCGAAGGCCGCGTCGTCTTTCGCGGCGGATGGCGGCGCGGCTACGGTCAGGGCGTCCATCTGTACAGCCAGGTCTCCGTGATCGGCGCCCCGTCCAATTTCAGGATCAGGCGCAATTCGCAGGCGCCGTGGCCCCGCGGATCGAGGTCGAATAGCAGGCGGCAGTTCTTGCCCTCCGGCGAAAAAAAGAGCCGCGAGTACCGAATTTTCCCCGGCGAAGGGGTAAGCTCCACCTTGATGTCGGAGAGACGGTCCTTTTCGGCAAGCGGCTCGCCGTAAAATTCGACCAAAAAGCGCTCCACGCCGGCGCCGTGGCCGCGTCCGCCGCGCGAGTCCCGGGTCATGGCGAAAGCTGGGCTCGATGGCGGCGACCAGCACCAGAACTGGCGGTAGGCGAAATTCGCCTGCTGGCCCTTCGCGAGCGGCGCCTTGGAGCGCCAGAAAGCGATGATGTTCTGCGCGCTTTCCTCGTGCGAAGGAATTTCCAGCAATTCGACCGAGCCCGCCCCCCAGTCGCCGATCGGCTCAATCCACAGCGATGGGCGGCGCTCCCAATGGTGGAGATCGTCGTAAAAATCGTCGTATCGGCGATTTCGCTGCATAAAGCCGAAGCCCTTGGGGTTTTCGTCGATAAAATCCGAAATCTGCAAGGCGCCGCGGTTCGCGACCGGCCGCCACACCCATTCGTCGGCGCCGGTGAGCATTTGTACGCCGGTCAATTCGGCGACGGCTTCGCGTATGTCGTCCGCGCCCCGGCGGTCCACGGGGTTGAACAGGCAGGTGGCGCTCATCGCCGCCAGGCCGAAATTATCGATATCGACACGAGGAAAAAGCGAACATTCCGTGTCGATGATGGTGGCGCCGCCCGGATGGAGGGTAAAACGATAGGCGCCTGCGACGCTCGGCGAATCCAGGAGGGCGTGAATCGTCAGCGCATTTTCGGCGGTTGTGGGCTTTTCGATCCAGAAGGCGCGGAAAAACGGAATTTCCTCGCCGCGCGAATCGCCGACCCGGATCGACAGGCCGCGCGCCTTGACGCCCGGGTCCTGGCCCGGCGCGACGGCGCGGAAAAAGCTTGCGCCCTGGAAGATCGCCATTTCCTGCGGCTCGCCGCCGTCGGTGCGGCGCAGGACGCGGAAACCGGAAAAGTCGAGATTTTTCGGCGGCGCGTTGAGATTGAGGCCGCCGAAGACAAAGTCCGAAGCATTGTAGTTGAGGCGCCGCGCCTTTCCGTCCTCGACGAGATTCATCTCGACCCGCGTCTTATAAACGAAGCCGCGATGAAGGGGTTCTATGACGAATCCGGCCGGATCCTTTGCCCAGATCAGCGCCTCCGGCTTGATGTGGATCGCCTCATAGGCGTCGCTGCTGATATGGACGAGGCCGCCCGGCAGTTCGGTCCTCGGCGCGACGAAAGGTTTGGCCGCCAAGGCGCGCGCCGCATCGACCACGTTCGAATTGGAGAAAGGCGTCGCCGCCTTGGACGCCGGCTCATCGGCCAGCGCCTCGGAAATTCCGCTTGTCGCGGCAAATGTGGCGGCGCTCCCCGCCAATTGCAAAACATCGCGTCGCTTCAACATAGGCGAGGCAGTCCAATCCCTTCCATATTTTGTTTCTCCTTGACCGCGACACATCCTGGTCAAAGGATCCCTCGCATTTTCCGAGCTTATTCTTATCCAAAAAGACTGCAACCCTCCGGCAAAAAGCGGCGCTCGCCCCGGCAGCCCTTCAGAATACGGGCGTCAAAAATGAAATTCTCCGAACTCTTTGATCGAGCGTAATCTTTTCCGAGAACCGCTTTCCACTTTATCGAGGTCATGCTTCTGAGGCGGATTCGCGCGGCGACGCTTGGGAACTGCGGGTTATACCGAAATTTATGGCCGAGACGAGGCGGATTTTTCGCTTTCCCGGATTTTGCCGGTCCCCTATACCTGCCTCGCCGCGCGGCGGAAGGCGGCGGAAGGTCGGAGAAATCTGAAAATGACGACGAAGCGAGAGGGGGGGAGCGCGGATAAGGGTAAGAGAAAATGTCTCGCCGTCGTGCTCGCCGCGGGCGAAGGCAAGCGCATGCGCTCGGCTCTGCCCAAAGCCCTGCAGAAGATCGCCGGGCGCTCCCTGCTTGCGCATGTGCTGGACGTGGCGCGCCGGGCGGGCGCCGACGCGACCGCCGTGGTCATCGGGCCGGATCGCGACGACGTCGCCGCCGAGGCTTTGCGCGCCGCGCCGGGCGCCGAGGTTTTCGTGCAGAAGGAGCGGCGCGGCACCGCCCACGCCGTGCTTTCGGCCCGCGACGCGATTGCGCGCGGGTATGAAGACATTCTCGTCCTGTTCGCCGACACGCCTCTGGCGCGGCCGGAAAGTTTTTTGGCCTTGCGTGAAAAGCTGGCGGCCGGGGCGGGCGTGGTCGCGCTCGGCTTCGAACCGGCCGATCCGACCGGCTATGGCCGCCTGCTCAAGGATTTTGAGGGCGGACTGCTGGCGATCCGCGAACATAAGGACGCCAGCGTCGAGGAATTGAACGTCGGCCTGTGCAATTCCGGCCTGATGGCGCTCGACGGCGCGCGGGCGCTCGCCTGGCTCGAGCGCATCGGCGACGACAATGCGCAAAAGGAATTCTATCTCACCGACGTCGTCGCCGTCGCGCGCGCCGACGGCGCGCCTTGCGCCTTCGCCGTTGCGGAGGCAGAGGAGGCGCTCGGCGTCAACGACCGGGCGCAACTGGCGGAAGCGGAAGCCGAGATCCAGCGCCGCCTGCGTCTCGCCGCGCTGCGGGGCGGCGCGACCCTGGTCGCGCCCGAGACGGTTTTCTTCAGCCATGACACGGTCCTCGCCCCCGATGTCCTGGTCGAGCCGCATGTCGTCTTCGGCCCCGGCGTCACGGTCGGGGAGGGGGCGGTCATCCATTCCTTCTCGCATCTCGAAGGCGCGACCCTGGCCAAGGGCGCGGCCATCGGCCCCTATGCGCGGCTTCGCCCCGGCGCCAAACTGGCGCAAGGCGCGAAAATCGGCAATTTCGTCGAGGTCAAACAGGCGGAGATCGGCGAGGGGGCGAAGGTCAACCACCTGACTTACGTGGGGGACGCGACCATCGGGCCGCGCGCGAATATCGGCGCGGGCGTCATCACCTGCAATTACGACGGGTTCCTCAAATATCGCACCACCATCGGCGCCGACGCTTTCGTCGGCTCCAATTCGGCTCTGGTCGCGCCGGTCGAGATCGGGGCCGGCGCCTATGTCGGCTCCGGCTCGGTGGTGACCAAGGACGTCGAGCCCGATTCGCTGGCGCTGGCGCGCGGCCGCCAGGCCGTCATTCCCGGCTGGGCGACGGCCTTCCGCAAGAAAATGGCGGCGTTGAAGGCGGCGCGGAAATAGGGTGAGTTAACGAAACATTGCTTACCATTTCACGCAAATTGACTTGCGCGGGGCGCAAGCGCGGCCTTTTGTTGCAATGCGACAAGCGGAATGAGGAAGATTAAGCATGTGTGGCATTGTCGGCATTCTCGGGCAGGGAGCTGTCGCCGGTTCTCTGGTCGAGGCGTTGAAGCGGCTGGAATATCGCGGCTACGATTCGGCCGGGATCGCCACGCTGGAGGACGGCAAGCTCACGCGCCGCCGCGTCCAGGGCAAGCTGCGCAATCTCGAAGCCCTGCTGCAGAAACAGCCGCTCCACGGCGCGGTCGGCATCGGCCACACGCGCTGGGCGACCCACGGCAGGCCGACCGAAAACAACGCCCATCCGCACGCGAGCGAAAAGCTCGCCGTGGTGCATAACGGCATTATCGAGAATTTCCGCGAATTGCGCGACGCGCTCGCGGCCAAGGGCCATAAATTCGTCACCCAGACCGATACCGAGGCGGTGGCGCATCTCGTCACCGATTTTCTCGATTCCGGCCTCGCCCCGGTCGACGCGGTGGCGGCGAGCCTCCCTATGCTCAAGGGCGCCTTCGCCCTGGCCTTTCTGTTCGAGGCCGACGACAACCTGCTGATCGGGGCGCGGCGCGGCGCGCCCTTGGCCGTCGGCTTCGGGGAGGGCGGGGAAATCTATCTCGGCTCCGACGCTTTGGCGCTCGCCGCCTTCACCGACACCATCACCTATCTCGAAGACGGCGACTGGGCGATCCTGCGCCGCGGCTCAGCGGAATTCCGCAACGAGGCCAACGAGAAGGTCGAGCGGGCCAGGATCAAGACGCAGGCTTCGGCCTTTCTCGTCGACAAGGGCAATTACCGGCACTTCATGGCCAAGGAAATCCACGAACAGCCGGAAGTGGTCGGGCGCACGCTCGCCCATTACGTCGATTTCGCCGCTTCCGCCGTGCGCCTGCCCTTCGATCTGCCCTTCGACGCCAAAAAGCTCGAAAGCCTCACCTTGACGGCCTGCGGCACCGCCTATTACGCCGGCATGGTCGCCAAATATTGGTTCGAACGCTACGCCCGGCTGCGGGTCGAAATCGACGTCGCCTCGGAATTCCGCTATCGCGACGCGCCCCTGCCGGAAAACGGCGTGATGGTGGTCGTGTCGCAATCGGGAGAGACGGCGGATACGCTGGCGAGCTTGCGGCTGGCCAAGGCGCATGGCCAAAAAATCGTCGGCGTGGTCAATGTGCCGACCTCGACCATCGCGCGCGAAAGCGACGTCGTCGCGCCGACGCTCGCCGGCCCCGAAATCGGCGTCGCCTCGACCAAGGCGTTCACCTGCCAGCTCACCGTGCTGGCGGCGCTGGCCATCGCGCTCGGCCGGGCGCGCGGCGCGCTCGACGCCGCGACAGAAAAGCGTCTGATCGACGAGCTGATGGTGGTTCCGGGCCTGCTGGCCGAGACAATGAAGCTCGAAGCCGGGATCGAAACGCTCGCCCACCAGCTCGGCAAGGCTTCCGACGTGCTCTATCTCGGTCGCGGCACCTCCTATCCGCTGGCGATGGAAGGCGCGCTGAAACTCAAGGAAATTTCCTATATCCACGCCGAAGGCTATGCGGCGGGCGAGTTGAAGCACGGGCCGATCGCCCTGATCGACGAGCAATTGCCGGTGATCGTCATCGCCCCGACCGACGCCGTTCTGGAAAAGACCGTCTCCAACCTGCAGGAAGTTTCCGCGAGAGGCGGGAACATCATCCTGATCGGCGACGCCCACGCCGTTGACGCGGCGGCGGTAACGCTCTCCGGCGAGATCATCATGCCGGACATGGCGCCCGATTTCGCCGCGATCGTCTATGCCGCGCCGGTGCAGATGCTGGCCTATTACACCGCCGTCTTCATGGGCAAGGACGTGGACCAGCCGCGCAATCTGGCGAAAAGCGTCACGGTGGAGTGAGTGTCTCCGGCGCCCTGACCTCAATTGTCACATGCGACAGGTTTTTGAAGCGCACCAGCCTCTTACGGTAAAAAGCTTCGGTGCGTTGTTTGCTGGTTTCCACGCAGAGAATCGCGCCGAGATGGCCGGGGCCCAGGCGCCAAAGATGCAGGTCGGCGATATGGTCGCCCTCCGCTTCGACGGCGCGGCGCATTTTTTCCGCCATGGCGCGGTCGGGGTTCATGTCGAGCAGAACCGCGCCGGCGTCGCGGATGAGCGTCACGGCCCAGGAGGCGATGACCAGGGCGCCGACGATGCCGGCGGCGGGATCGAGCCACAGCCAGTGGAAGGCGCGGGCGAAGAGAAGCCCCACGATGACCAGGACCGACACGGCGGCGTCAGCGATGACGTGAACGAAGGCGGCGCGGAAATTGTGGTCGCGCGCCGTCGCTCCATGCGGGTGGTGATGCTCTTCGTCGTGCTCGTGCTCGTGCTCGTGCGCGTGATCGTGGTCATGGTCATGAGAATGGCCGTGATGATGGTGGTGGCCGTGGTCGTGATCGTGGCCGCCGCTCAGGAGCCAGGCGCTGGCGAGATTGACCGCGAGGCCCAGGACAGCGATGGGAATGGCTTCGTTGAAATGGATTTCGACCGGCGCGAACAGGCGCGACACCGCCTCATAGCCGATCAGCAGGGCGATCATGGCGAGGATCAGGGCGCTGGAAAATCCGGCGAGATCTCCAAGCTTGCCCGTGCCGAAGCTGAAACGGGGATCCTTGGCGTAACGGCGGGCGTATTTATAGGCGAGCGCCGCCAGCAGCAGCGCGCCGGCATGGGTGCTCATGTGAAAACCGTCGGCGATCAGCGCCACCGAGCCGAACAGCCAGCCGCCGACAATTTCCGCGACCATCATCGCGGCGCACAGCCAGATCACCGCCCAGGTCTTTTTTTCGGCCTTCTCGTGTTGGGCCCCGAGAAAGACGTGATTGTGGAAGGCGTTGAAGGCCTCGCTCTCGTTCATCTCCGGCCTCATTTGAGATAGGTTCGCACGACGTCGAGCAATTGCTCGGCGGCTTCGTGCTGAAGCGCGCCGGGATATTGCGCCTCGTCGACGAGATGCGTGCGGACGTGGTCTTCCACCACTTCCGCCATCAGCCCGGCCATGGCGCCGCGCGCCGCGGCGATGAGATGCATGACCTTTTCGCAGCCGGCTTCGCCTTCGAGCGCCCGCTCGATCGCCTCGACCTGGCCCCGCAAACGCCGAACGCGGGCAAGAAGTTTCTGCTTTTCGCGGATGGTGTGGGTCATGAGGGCTTATAGCATACCCCCCATCCCTATACAATCGGCCGCGAAAGGCGGCCCCTGCCTAGCGACGCCCGAAATGATCAAAAAGATTGCGACGTATCAGGTTCAACAAAAGCTCCCTGCGCTCATGACGCGGCAAATGCGGTTTTCGCGCCCTCACCGGGTCCGGCGCGTCTGTCGTGAACAGCCCCCGTCTATTCATCACCGTCCAAACCAAAGGGTTCCACTCGTGGAGGGCGGCGGCGGCCTCTCGCGCCATGTAGCCCGCAACCACCTCCGGCGGTGAGGAAAAGACCTCCGGCGCGGCGCGCGAAATATCTTTGTCTTCAAGCACATTCCATTTCGATAATCCTCCGAAATGCGGGGAGTGCAAGCCATAGACGACGCGGCCGATGCGGCTCTCGCGAATTGCATAGCTGCAGAAAACGCATGGTTCGGCGCTGCCGTAGATCACACATTCATGGAGGCTGGTGCTGCCGAGCGCCCTCTGGGCGGCCGAAATCGCCACGACCTCGGCATGGCGCGTGACGTCGGCGTCCTGCTTTACCCGGTTTACCGTCTCCGCCACGACTTTGTCGCCATGGCAGATCAGCACCCCATAGGGGTATTCGCCCGCCTTGCCCGATTCCTTTGAAAGCGCGATCGCGCGCAGCATCATCCGCTGGTCACGTTCCTTGATCTGCGCTCCGTCCATGTTCGTCCCCGGCAACAATTCAGATTTATCGATGATGCTCAAACGCGTGAAAGGCAAACCGCATCTAGCGCTCGAATTTAGGGCAAGAGGACTTGCCGCGACTTGATCCTTGTCAGATGTCTTGCGGCGCTTTTTGGCTTTCGCGACAGCTGGCGATGCAGCTCCGGCTATCCGGGCGCTAGCGGCTCGGTGGGTAGTCGCCACATCTTGCGAGGGCCCGTGGCGCGGATCAGGATTCGTCTCGCTCCCGAGATAGAACACCGTTCGATGCATCACGTTAGAATTTTGGAGGGCAGCGATGCTGGCGACCGTATTGACGCC
>CAYRNB010000015.1:20943-25682 GCA_964425315.1 uncultured Rhodoblastus sp. | reverse complement strand
GATGCATCACGTTAGAATTTTGGAGGGCAGCGATGCTGGCGACCGTATTGACGCCTTCGTTCAAGGAGGGCTTGCTGGCAATCGCGCTCGGCTTGGGGATTTCGTTTCCGGCCGCTGCGCAGGAGGTTCTGCCGTTTCCGCCCAAGCCGTCCGGCAGCACGGCGGCGCGGACGATGCAGGAGTCGACATACAGCCCGCTTCCGGCCGTGAGGCGTCTCTCCAAGGATGCGCCCAATATTCTCATTGTGCTGATTGACGATGTCGGCCCCGGCCAGACGGATACCTATGGCGGCGAGATCCACACGCCGACTTTGAGCAAGATCGCCAAGGAAGGCATTTCCTACAATCGGTTTCACACGACAGCGATGTGTTCGCCGACGCGCGCGGCGCTTTTGACCGGGCGCAACCATCATCGCGTCGCCAACGGCCAAATCGCCGAGCTGGCGAATGACTGGGATGGATATCGCGGCGCCATCCCAAAGAGCAGCGCGACGGTGGCCGAGGTGCTGAAGGACTATGGCTACAGCACCGCGGCATGGGGGAAATGGCACAACACGCCCGCAGAGGACACCACCGCCGCCGGTCCCTTTGACGACTGGCCCACAGGCTATGGCTTCCAATATTTCTATGGCTTTCTCGCGGGCGAAGCGTCGCAGTACGAGCCCATGCTGGTGCGCAACACGGCTTATGTCGAGC
Source organism: uncultured Rhodoblastus sp. (assembly GCA_964425315.1). Classification (GTDB taxonomy): domain Bacteria; phylum Pseudomonadota; class Alphaproteobacteria; order Rhizobiales; family Beijerinckiaceae; genus Rhodoblastus. The sequence goes on along the minus strand of CAYRNB010000015.1, from coordinate 24,986 downwards.
ATCCCAAAACGTCGGGCGGTCACAAATATTATCATCTGAGCGAGGATCTCGCCGATGACGCGATCCACTGGCTGGACGAGCACAAGGCCCTCGCCCCCGACAAGCCGTTCTTCATGTATTGGGCGAGCGGCGCCTCTCATGGTCCACATCAGGTCCCGAAGGCATGGGCCGACAAATACAAGGGAAAGTTCGACGACGGCTGGGACAAGTACCGTGAGCGCGTCTTCAAGCGCGCCAAGCAGTTGGGCTGGATCCCGCAGAGCGCCAAGCTGACGCCGCGACCCGCCACCTTGCCGTCCTGGGATTCAATCCCGGCGGACGAGAAGCCGTTCCAGCGCCGCCTGATGGAGGTGTTTGCCGGCTTTACCGAACATGTGGACGCGCAGGTCGGCCGCATCGTCGATGAAATCGACCGGCTCGGCTATGGCGAGAACACGTTGATCTTTTACATCTGGGGCGACAACGGCGCCTCCGCCGAAGGCCAGAACGGCACGATCAGCGAATTGCTCGCGCAGAACGGCATTCCGACGACGACCGAACAGCAGATCAAAGCGCTCAACGCACTGGGCGGTCTCGATGTGCTGGGCTCGCCGAAGACCGATAACATGTATCATGCCGGCTGGGCCTGGGCGGGCAGTTCGCCCTATCAGGGCACGAAGCTCCTCGCCTCGTACTTTGGCGGCACGCGCAACCCGCTGGCCGTCCGCTGGCCTGCGAAAATCAAGCCCGACGCCAGGCCGCGCTCTCAGTTCCTGCACGTCAATGACGTAGTTCCAACCATTTACAACATCGTGGGCATCACGCCCCCACGCGTGGTCAACGGCGTTCCTCAGGACCCGTTCGACGGCGTCAGCTTCGCCAAGACGTTCAATGATCCAGGCGCAAAAGTGGCGAAGCCGACCCAGTATTTCGACATTATGGGCAGCCGGGGAATTTATCACGACGGCTGGATGGCCTCGGCCGCCGGTCCACGCCTCCCCTGGGTCGCCGGCCTGCCCAAGGGCATTCAGGAATGGACGCCAGACAAGGACAAGTGGGAGCTTTACGATCTGAGCAAGGACTGGTCGCAGGCCGACGATCTCGCGGCCGCGGAGCCAAAGAAGCTTGCGGATCTGAAGCAGCTGTTTCTGATCGAGCTTACCAGGAACAAGGGATTGCCCGTTGGCGGCGGCCTGTGGATTCCCGTCTTACATCCCGAACTTAGATTGGCGCCTCCTTACACCTCGTGGACCTTCCCGGGGGCGATCACGCGGATCCCGGAGTTTGCGGCGCCGGCGCTGGGCAACAAGCATAATGTCGTCAGCGTTGACGTCGACCTGCCGGCCAACGCCAGCGGCGTGATCTACGCCCTCGGCGGCTTTTCCGGCGGTCTCGCCTTGTATGTCAAGAACGGGGTGCTGTCCTACGAGTACAATCTGTTCGAGATTCAGCGCACCCACATCAAGGCGAAGAGCAAACTGCCGGTCGGCAAGGCGAAGATCGAAGTCGAGACGCGTTATGTCGAGCGTAAGCCGGCCGGGCCGCTCAAGGTGGTGTTGAAAGTCAACGGCAAGGAGGTCGCGTCCGGTGACGTGCCGGTCAGCGCTCCGCTTGGGTTCACCGCCAACGACGCCCTCGACTTCGGCGTCGATCTCGGCTCACCGGTGGGGATCGAGTACTATGATCAAGCGCCCTTCAAATTCAACGGCAAGATTTTGGCGGCTCAGGTGAAATACCTCGGCGCAGACGCCAAGCTGAATCCAAAGGAGGAGCGGCAAATCGAGGGCCCGATTCCGGTCGCCGATTGAGCCGGCCACCCGGTGATCCTCGCGTTCGGCGCGCATTCCGGCGTCGACCGCGGCAACCGAAGTGAATTGTCGCTGCTTTGGGCGTCCAGGGGCGGGAAACGAATTGCGTGCTCGAGGCGGTTCTGGCGAGTCGCGGGGCTGGGGCGTAATTCGTTCTTGTCCGCCAATCCTGGCGTCAATGACTTGCGCTCGCCCCCCCAAATCGGTTATTAGAAACATTCCAGGCGCCTGACGCCTGCCGGAGAGAGCCGCGCCCCGTGTCCTTCGACGCTGACCATACGCCGACGATGAAAGCCGCCCGCAAGGCCGCGGCGCCGTCGGCTTGCGCGCTCGGAAACCTGCTTCTTCTTATCGACCCCTGAGGGCCGGCCGGGTTTTCCTGGGCGCTCAGGGGTTTTTTCCGCCGCCAAACCTGTTTTGGCCCCGGCCTTCGTGTGTCCGCCATGATTTTACGCGGCTTTCCGCTTAAGGTAAGAAAACGAAGACCATCCGGGGCGTTCAAGATCTGGGATAGACAAATGACCCGCAAGCATTCTTCCGCCCAAGCCGGCGACAACGACCGCGTCTATATTTTCGACACCACCCTGCGCGACGGCGAGCAATGCCCCGGCGCCTCCATGACTTTTGAGGAAAAGATGGAGGTCGCCGATATTCTCGACTCCCTGGGCGTCGATATTATCGAGGCCGGCTTTCCCATCGCTTCGCAGGGCGATTTCGAGTCCGTTTCCGAAATCGCCCGCCGCATGAAAAACGCCTCCGTCGCCGGCCTGTGCCGGGCCTCCGCCAAGGACATCGAACGCTGCGCCGAGGCGGTGAAGCACGCGCGCGTTCCGCGCATCCACACCTTCATCTCCACCTCGCCGGTCCATATGAAATACAAGCTGCAGATGGAGCCGGAAAAGGTGATCGAGATGATCGACTCCTCGGTCAGGCGCGCCCGCAACCATGTCGATTATGTCGAATGGTCGGCGGAGGACGGCACCCGCACCGAGCACGATTTTCTCTGCCGCGCGGTGGAGACGGCGATCAAAGCCGGCGCGACCACCATCAATATTCCCGATACGGTCGGCTATACGACGCCGGACGAATATCGCGCCCTGTTCGAAATGGTGCGCGCCCGCGTGCCCGATTCCGACAAGGCGATCTTCTCCGTCCATTGCCATAACGATCTCGGCATGGCGGTGGCGAACTCCATCGCCGGCGTACAGGGCGGCGCGCGCCAGATCGAATGCACGATCAACGGCATCGGCGAGCGCGCCGGCAATGCGGCGCTGGAAGAGGTCGTCATGGCCTTCCACACCCGCCCCGACGTGCTGCCCTTCAAGAACAACATCGACACGCGCCTGCTGACCAGGGCCTCGAAACTGGTGTCGGCGGTCACGTCCTTCCCGGTGCAATACAACAAGGCGATCGTCGGCCGGAACGCTTTCGCCCACGAGAGCGGCATCCACCAGGACGGCATGCTGAAAAACGCCCATACCTACGAGATCATGACGCCGGAATCGGTCGGCGTGTCCAAGACCTCGCTGGTCATGGGCAAGCATTCCGGCCGCCACGCTTTTAAGGAAAAGCTCAAAGAACTGGGCTACGACCTGAATGAGGCCGGGGTCGAAATCGCCTTCTCCCGTTTCAAGGACCTGGCCGACCGCAAGAAGATCGTCTACGACGAGGACATCGCGGCGCTGGTCGATGATGAGATCGTCTCCTCGCACGAGCGGATCAAGGTCGTCGCCCTCACCGTCATGGCTGGAACCAAGGGGCCGCAATCGGCGGCCTTGACGCTGGAGATCGACGGCGAGCAGAAGACGCATCAGGCGACCGGCAACGGCCCGGTGGACGCGATCTTCAACGCCATCCATGCGCTCGCGCCCCATGACGCCAAGCTGGAGCTGTTCCAGGTCCATGCGGTGACGGAAGGCACGGACGCGCAGGCCGAGGTCTCGGTGCGCCTGTCGGAAGACGGCAATATCGTCTCCGGCAAGGGCGCGGACCCGGATACGCTGGTTGCTTCGGCCCGCGCCTATGTCGCGGCGCTGAACAAAATCCTGGCCAAGCGCGGCCGCGGCAGGCTCGAAGCCATATCGGCGATCTGACAGGCGACAAATGCGCCAGCCGGCGTCACCGACTCGGTCCCGAATGAAGAAAGGCCGCCGGCAAGCGATTTTCGACCGTCGAGCGGAAGAAAAATCTTGCCGGCGGCCAACCGCCCGAAAGCGGAAATATCACTTGCGATGAAATTGCGGCTGAAAAATTTCC
>CAYRNB010000015.1:0-20843 GCA_964425315.1 uncultured Rhodoblastus sp. | reverse complement strand
GCCGCGCGCATCGTGCCGGGCGTTCACTTCAATTCGGGCGAGACCCTGATCTGGGCGGCGCTGCTGCTCGGCCTGGTCAACGGCGTCGTTCGGCCCATTCTGATCTTTCTCACCTTCCCCATCACCCTGCTGACCCTCGGCCTTTTCCTCCTGGTCATCAATGGCTTGATGATCGAGCTGGTCGCCCATTTCCTGCACGGCTTTTACGTCGCGGACCTGTGGTCGGCGATCCTGGCCGCCATTGTCGTCACGCTGACGTCCTGGTTCATTAACTGGATCATAGGCTCCAACGGCTATGAGGTCATTGTCGTCCGACGCTGACATTTCATCGGCGGCGATCAGGACGGGCCATCGCCTTGGGGGCGCCTATGCAGATTTTCTTCGCGACACTCGTCGCCGTCGTCGCGTTTATCGTGCTTTTGACGGTGGTCGGCTCCTTTTTCACCGTGCAGACCGCGCAGGTCGCCGTCATCACCCGCTTCGGGCGCTACGTGCGGGCGGCGCAGGCGGGGTTGAACTGGAAAATTCCCTATATCGAAAGCGTGGCCGGGCGGATGAGCCTGCGCGTCAACCAGATCAACCTGACCATGGAGACCAAGACGCGCGACAATGTCTTCGTCACCATTCCGATTTCGGTGCAGACCCGGGTGCGGCCGGAAAAGGTCTATGAGGCTTTTTATGCCCTCTCCGATCCGCAGGCGCAGATACAATCCTATGTCGAGCAGGTGGTTCTCGGCCATGTGCCGGGCATGACGCTCGACGAGGTCTTCGCCAGCCAGTCGAGCATCGCCGCGGCGGTGAAGCATGAACTCGACGTCGATATGGCCGGCTTCGGCTACGAGATCGTCAATGTGCTGGTGACCGACATCATCCCCGATTCAAAAGTGAAATCGGCGATGAACGACATCAATGCGGCGCAGCGCGAACAGGTTGCGGCGGCGGCGCGCGGCGAGGCGGAAAAGATTCTGGTGGTCAAGCAGGCGGAAGCCGAGGCGGAAAGCAAGGCTTTGCAGGGCCAGGGCATCGCCAATCAGCGCAAGGCGATCATCGAGGGCTTGAAAGGCTCGATCGAGGATATCCAGAAGGCGGTCGGCGACGCCAGCGCCCAGGAAGTGATGCAATTGGTGCTGGTGACGCAGTATTTCGACACGCTGAAATCGATCGGCGAATTGGACAAGACCAATACGCTGTTCCTCTCCCATTCGCCCGGCGCGGTGCAGTCGATCACCGAACAACTGACCCAGTCGCTGCTGGCGGCGGAGCGGGCCAAGGTCTGAAACGTCCTCTAAGCGCGCAAGAGAATTTCGGCGAGGCGGTGGAAGTCCGCCTCCGCCGCTGGAATCCCGAAACGCAGCCAGTCGGGGCGCGCGGCGAAGGGGCGGGTCAATATGCCGTCGGCGCCGAGACGCCGAAAAATCTCCTGCGCCTGTTCGTGGCGGGCGAGACGGAAGAGCGGCGTCCCGCCGATAATCTCGAAACCGGAGTCGCGCAGAAGCGCGTCGAGCCTTTCTCCGTCGCGTTCCAGTCGCGCCGCGCTTTGCGCCAGCCAGGCGCGGTCGGCGTACGCGCGCTGGCCGATTTCGACCGCCGCGCCGCTCACCGCCCAGGGACCGAGCGCCGCGCGCAGAAGCGCCACGTCGTCCGGCCCGGCGAGCGCGAAGCCGAGGCGCAGACCCGCCAAACCGAATGTTTTGCCGAAGGAGCGCAGGACGATCAGGCCGGGCAGGGGAAGAAAAGGCGCCAGGCTTTTTTCGCGCGGCAGAAAGTCTATGAAGGCCTCGTCGACGATCAGGCGCTTGCCTTGCCCGCCCATCCGCCGCGCCAGAGCGGCGAGTTCGTTGGCGGGGAGCAGGCGCCCGTCTGGATTATTGGGATTGACCACGACCGCTCCGTCGCATTCCGCTAACTCGTCGATCGTGTCGCAAATTCTGACCTCAGCGCCGCTCGCCGCCCACACAAGCTCATGTTCAGCGTAAGCAAATCCCAGAACGCCAAACGTCCTTGCTGAAAAAAGCCGCGGCAGCCAGTTGATCAGGCTTTGCGTCCCCGGCGCCGCAACGGCTTCCGCGCTCGCGCTGAGGCCGAAAAATTCCGCCGCCGCATGCTCCAGCGCCGAAATCTCCGCCGCCTCCGGCAGGCGCGAAAAAGCCGCCGCGCTCAAGGCGGCGACAGGATAGGGAACGGCGTTGATTCCGGTCGAAAGGTCGAGCCAGGGCTCGGGCGCGCCCGGAAAGAGATTGCCTGCGGCGGTGAGATCGCCGCCGTGATAGGCTGGCGCGTCGCGTCGCAAGTCCCGAGTCGCCGCCATGTCTTTAGTCACCCTTGCGCTCACCCTGGCCGCGCTCGCCGTTGAGGCCCTGATCGGTTATCCGGCGCCCGTTTACGCCGCCATCCGGCATCCGGTCGCCTGGATCGGCGCTCTTATCGCGCGTCTGGAGCAAAGGCTCAACCGGCCGGAACAATCCGACGCCGCCCGCAAAAAAGCGGGGATTCTGACTCTGGCTCTGATCCTGGTGGCGACGGGCGCCGCCACAGGCGTCGTCGTCGCCGTCGCGCCCAAAAATTTTTTCGGCTTCTGCCTTCTCGCATTCTGCGCCTCTTCGCTGATGGCGCAGCGCAGCCTGCACACTCATGTCGCCGATGTCGCGCGCGCTCTCGAGGCCAAAGGCCTTGAGGCGGGACGGCAGAAGGTGGCGATGATCGTTGGCCGCGATGTCGCCGGGCTCGACGAGGCCGGGGTTTCGCGCGCGGCGGTCGAAAGTCTTGCCGAAAACTTCTCCGACGGCGTGGTCGCGCCGGCCTTCTGGACCGCCGTTTTCGGACTCGTCGGCGGCGCGCTCTATAAAGCCGCCAATTCGGCGGATTCGATGATCGGCCACAGAAGCGCGCGTTACGCGCAATTCGGCTGGGCGGCGGCGCGGTTCGACGACCTCGTCAATCTGCCGGCCTCGCGCCTCGCCGCTCTGTGGCTGGTGATCGCCGCCCTTTTTTTGCGCGGCGCCGACGGCGGCGCGGCGATCCGCGCCATCTGGCGCGATGCGGGCAAGCATCGCTCGCCCAACGCCGGCTGGCCGGAGGCGGCGCTCGCCGGCGCGCTCGGCTTCAAACTGTCCGGCCCGCGAATCTATGACGGCGTGGGGGTTGACGACGCCTTCATGGGCGAAGGGCGCCGGGATCTCGCCGCCGCCGACATCGAGCGGGCGCTCGCGCTCTACCGGCGCGCCTGCGGCGCGCAGATGGCCGCGCTGGCGCTCTTGCTCGTTTGGGCCGCGTGAATTTTTCGCCGTCACCGCGCAAGCTTCAGCAGTCTTTCGAGATCGACATATTTTTCCAGATGGTCGGCGAGATCGTCGAGAATGCGCTCCACCTCCGCCTCGTAGGAAAATGCGCCCGGCTCGGCGCCGATCCATCGCAACAGGGCGGCGCGCACGGCGTCCGCGCCGAACAGGCCATGGACATAGCAGGCGCGGATGTTTCCATCCGCCGAAACGGCGCCGTCCTCGCGCCCCTCGGCAAAGCGGAGAAACGGCCGCGCGCAATCCGCGCCTTTCGTCACGCCCACATGCATTTCATAGCCGGTGAAGGGCGCGGCTTCGGACAAGCTCTCGCCAGCGCAATCGCGCAAAATCTTTTCGCCGGTCAATTCGGTCGCGACATCGAGCAGGCCCAGTCCCTCGACCTCGCCGGGCGGGCCTTCGATTCCGAGCGGATCGGCGATTTTTGCGCCCAGCATTTGAAAACCGCCGCAGACGCCCAGGATCTTGCCACCGCGCCTGGCGTGGGCGCGAAGGTCGATATCCCAGCCCTGGGCGCGGAAGAAGGCGAGGTCGGAAATGGTCGTCTTCGTTCCGGGCAGGATGACGAGGTCGCAGATCGGCAGAGGGTCCCCCGGCCGGACCATGACCAGTACGACGCCCGGCTCGATTTTCAGCGGATCGAAATCGTCGAAATTGCTGATATGCGGCAGGAGTGGGACGGCGACGATCCCGCCGCTTCCCGGGGAAGAATCGCGGCGCGAGAGGGCCATGGCGTCTTCGGCGGGCAGGCGGGCGGCGGCGGGAAAAAACGGGACGAGTCCCAGGGCCGGCCAGCCGGTTTTTTCCGCGATCATTTCCATGCCTTTTGTGAAGAGGCTGGCGTCGCCGCGGAACTTGTTGACGATGAAGCCGCAGACCTGCGCCGCGTCGTCGGGGTCGAGCACCGCCTTCGTCCCGACGATCTGGGCGATGACCCCGCCGCGGTCAATGTCGCCGATCAGCACGACTGGAATTTTATGGGCGCGGGCGAAGCCCATATTGGCGATGTCGCTGCGGCGCAGATTGATTTCCGCCGCGCTGCCCGCGCCTTCGACGAGAATGAGTTCGGCCTCGTCGCGCAGCCTGGCGAAGGAATCGGCGACATAGGCGGCGAGGCGCGGCTTTCGCGCCTGAAAATCCGCCGCCTTCGCCGCGCCAAAAATTTTTCCCTGCACGACGATCTGCGCACCGACCTCGCTTTGCGGTTTGAGCAGCACCGGGTTCATGTGAACGTTCGGCGGAACGAAACAGGCGCGCGCCTGCAGCGCCTGGGCTCGGCCGATCTCGCCACCGTCTTCCGTCACCGCGGCGTTGTTCGACATGTTCTGCGGCTTGAACGGCCGCACTCTTAATCCCCGGCGCGCGAAGGCGCGGCAGAAGCCGGCGACGAGCAGGCTTTTGCCGACGTCCGAACCCGTGCCCTGAAACATCAAAGCGCGGGTCATGTCAGAATTCGATTCCCTGCTGCGCTTTCACGCCGGCGGCGAAATGATGCTTTGCCGCCTGCATTTCGGTGACAAGATCTGCGGCTTCGATCAGTTCCGGCTTGGCGTTGCGGCCGGTGACGACGATGTGGAGATCGGGGCGGCGCGCGCGAAGGGTCGCCAAAACTTCGGCGAGCGGCAGGTGGTCATAGCGGAGCGAAATGTTCAGCTCATCCAGCACCAGCAATTTGACGCTTTCGTCAGCCATCAGCTCCTTGGCCTTGGCCCAGGCGCGCTCCGCCGCCGCGACGTCGCGGGCGCGGTCCTGCGTTTCCCAGGTGAATCCTTCGCCGAGCTTGTAAAAGCTGACCAGATCGCCAAAGCGTTTCAACGCTTCGCTTTCGCCGCTCTGCCACGCGCCCTTGCCGAACTGCACCACCCCCACCCGAAACCCATGGCCGAGCGCGCGCAAAACCAGGCCGAAAGCGGCGGTGGACTTCCCTTTGCCCGGCCCGGTATGGACGATCAGCAAGCCTTTCTTCTCGATGGTCTTGCTGGCGACCTCCGCGTCCTGGACCTCCTTGCGTTTCGCCATTTTCTCCTTATGGCGCTGTTCGCCCGGCCCGGTCATGGCTTGCCGTCCTCAATGCCGACGATTTCGATGCCGAAGCCCGACAGCCCGACATATTTGCGCGGGGCGCTGGTTCTGAGGCGGATCGAGGAAACGCCGAGATTGCGCAGGATCTGCGCGCCGACGCCGATGTCGAGCCAGTTCCTGGCGCGAGCGTTTTCCGAGCCGCTATCGTCCTCCTTGGCGCCGACCAGATTGGCCGGGACGCCGGCGGCGCCGTCGCGCAGATAAACCAGCACGCCGCGCCCTTCGGCCTGGAACGACTGCAGCGCCGCGGCGATCGCCTTGCCGCCGCTGAACACGTCGCGGAGCACGTCGGCGCGGTGCAGGCGGGCGGGAATTTCGCGGCCCTCGCCGATCTCGCCGGCGACGAGGGCGAAATGCTGCACCGAATCGAAGGGCGTGACGAAAGCGTAGCCGGAAAAATCGCCGAACTGTGTCTTGACCGGAAAGGCGGCGACGCGCTCGACCAGGGTTTCGCGCGCCTGGCGGTAGGCGATCAGGTCGGCCACGGAAATCTGGTGCAATTTGTGCTTTTCGGCAAAAGCGGCGATTTGCGGGCCGACCATGACCGTGCCATCGTCATTCGCCAGTTCGCAGATCACCCCGACCGGAGGCAGGCCGGCCATTTTGCACAGGTCCACCGCCGCTTCCGTATGGCCGGAGCGCATCAGCACGCCGCCGTCGCGCGCGATCAGCGGAAAGACATGGCCGGGCCGCACGAAATCGGCGGCGCCCAGGTTGTTGTTGGCCAGCCCCCGCACGGTATTGGCGCGTTGCTCGGCGGAAATGCCGGTCGTGAGCCCGTGTCTGACGTCGACCGAGACGGTGAAGGCGGTTCCGAGCGGCGCGGCGTTTTCCGCCACCATCGGCTGCAAATTGAGGCGATGCGCCTCTTCACCCGACAGGGGCGCGCAGACGATGCCGCAGCAATTGCGGATGATGAAGGCCATTTTCTCCTGCGTGCAGAGGCTCGCCGCCATTACGAGATCGCCTTCGTTCTCGCGATCGTCGTCATCGGTCACGACGACAATCTCGCCGCGCCTGATCGCCTCCACCGCCTGCGTCACCGAATGCGACATAAAAGCCTCCGCCATCTTGTCCTCGCCCGCAACCTCGGGCAAAAAGTCGTTGGGCGTCACCGCCCCCCGGGTTTCGCGCGCAATGGCCTGCGCCGTCTCGCGCGACATCCACACGCTCGTCTGATTGCAAAGCTGGCTCACGGCGCCAGGGGTCAGACCGAGTCGCCGTGAGAATTCGATTCGGCTCACGCCGGATTTGCGCAACCAGTCCGCCAGCTTCATGGCGTCCAAGCTAGAGATTTTCGTGCTTTTAGCAATACTAAAATCTTGGCGGCGGCGTTTGGGGATCGTTTCAGTAGCGGCGCCAGTCGCTGCCTTTCTCCTCATCGCCGCGCGAATCGCGCCGGCGTTCGCCTCGCCCTGCGCCGACATCAGCGAGGATGACATTTCCTATTCGGTCTGCCGATTCGACCCGAAGACCGACGATCTGCGCCTGTTCTGGCGCGGCCCCGACGGCAGGCCCTACGGCAATTTCGATTCCTTGGCGTCCACTCTTAAATCCGACGGCGAGCGACTGATCTTCGCCATGAACGGCGGCATGTACAACACAAGCGACGCCCCGATCGGACTTTACATCGAGCATGGCGTCGAACTGCATCGCGCCAATACGCGCAACGGCCCCGGCAATTTTCACATGAAGCCCAATGGCGTGTTTTTTGTCGGCGGCGGCCGGGCGGGCGTGTGGGAGACCACGCATTTTTTGAAGGCGAAGCTTAAGGTCGATTATGCGACGCAATCGGGGCCGATGCTGGTGCTGGACGGCAAAATCCACCCGCGCATCCGGCCCGACGGCGTCTCGGCCAAATTGCGCAATGGCGTCGGCGTCGATCGCGAGGGCGAGGCGGTTTTCGCCATCTCCAACCAGCCGGTGACCTTCTATCAGTTCGCCACGCTCTTCCGCGACAGGCTGCATTGCCCGAACGCGCTTTTTCTCGATGGCTCGGTTTCCTCGCTCTATGCGCCCGACCTGTTGCGCGACGATTTCACCATGCCCATGGGTCCGATCGTCGGCGTGGTGGAAAAGGTGGAAAGGAGCGATTAGCTCAGCTCGCGTTCTGCCACGCCGCCGCGTCATAATCGTCCTGCCGCGGCGTTTTGTCTTGCGCAGGGGCGAAGGCGCCGACGCTCGGCGCCCGCAGCGCTTGCGTGCGCGTTTGCGTCGCGGCCGTCCGCGGCGCGGAGCCGGTAAATGCCGATACGACCCGCGCCGCCTCGCGCCGCGGCAGGGTGTCGTAGAGGCGCAAATTCGCCTCGAATCTTTCCGGCGACAAGGCGACTTTCGGGAAGGCGATAAGGAAGATTCGCGCGCAAATCTCGCGCGGCAGCCCGATGGCGAGAAAAGCGAGCGTCAGGGCGTCGCCGCTTTCGTCTTCGACGATCTTGCGCGCGCTGATTGTGTCGCATCCGACGATTCCCGCCAGAGTGAGGGCGAATGAGGATCGTTTCTGCCGCAGGGCGGCGGCTTCGAGCCGTTTGCAGGCCCCCCCGTCCAGGCGCGGCGCGGCGTCGCAGCGGCCGGCCTGGGCGAGGTCGGCGCAGCGCAGGAGGCCGATCAGTTTCCCGCGCTGCTGCTCGTCGGCGAAAAGATAGAGCGGCAGAAGATCAAGCGAGATTTCTTCCCGCTGCAGCAGGGCCTGGGCCAGGACCGCATCCTCGCGGCCGCGCACCGCGAGCAGGCGCCTCTCCTCCGCCGATAGCGGCGCCAGGCGATTGCCCGCCAGCGCCCGCGCGACCTCGCGCTCCGGCCGGCCCGCGAGAATTTTGACGAGTTCGCGGTCGAGGTCGCCGCGCGCGGCGACCGCGCAGGCATGGTCGTAGGCGCCGCTCAAGGCGATCTGGCGCAGGTCCTTCCATTCGACCTTTGAATCGCTAAGCAGGATTTCCCGCGCCGGGGCGCCGCCTCTGGCGCGGATGCGGTTGATGAGCGACGAGGGCGCGTCGGGGCAGCGCGCCAGTTTGCGCGCGACCACGGCGAGCGCCGCGTCGTCGGCGTCGTCGATCAGCTTTTGCGCCATTTCCTCATAGAGGCGGATTTCCTGCGGATGGTGCTCGGGATGCAGCGCGAAGAGATCGGTGATGACGCGCAGCAGGATGGGGCGCATCTCGGCCGGCTTGGAATCGGCCGAGGCCGCGAGTTCGCGCAGGCGGGCATAAATGTCGGTCGGCATGGCGCTCAATCCGAAAAGGATGAATAAATCGACGCTAGCCGAGCTTTATTGACACATCATTAACCATAGCGATCCTTTAATGGCGTTGCGGACGGGAAATGAAGAAATCTTTAACATCTGACCATTTCCCTAACGGCAGGCGCCGGCGTCTCAGGCTTCGGCGTTGAATTGCGCGAGGGTTTGGCCAATGGGCGAAATCGTGACCTTCCAAAGCGGGACGCGCCGGCGCGTCTCCATGCCGCCGCCGCCCCAGGGGACGGCGCAGATCCTGTTCTTTCTTGGAGTGCGCTACGTCCGCGACGAGGACGAGAACGGCGGAGGCTCCGGCGAGCGCCGCGCCAAATCGACGACCCGATCGCGCCGCAGGAAGCCCGCCTGACTCATAGAAGAGCTTGAATTTCGCAAATCACGAAGGCGGTTTTTCAACCGAGCATTGGATTTTCGCGCGCCGCGCCGCCGTCGCCTTGTAATCGCCTTCGCCAAGGCTCATGGCGCGGATCAGAACGAAGCCGTTTATCCCCGGCGAAATCAACCGCAACTCATTCTCCGGCGCCTCGGAGGTCGAATCCGCATCCTGCGCGTCGGCCTGCGCCTGCGTCACGATCAGAAGGTCGAAGCGGCCGTGCGGCGCCTGCCGGTCGTTGGCGCTGTATATGATCACGCCGTCGTCCAGCCGCACCGAAACGGACAACGGATGGTCGCCGTCGGCCTGGGCGCGCAGGCGCAGCGGTCCTTTGTTGAGGTCGAAGCGGCAGAGCGCCAGGGCGGCGAATGGGTCGCTGAACGCCGTGTCGTCGGCTTTCGGCGTCGCGCGCGGCAGCAGGACGAGTTTACCGACGGGCTCGGGCCGGACGAGCCGGTCGTAGGCGGAATTGGTCGTCACCATCGGCATGGCCAGAATGGCGACGAGATGGATGGCGACGGCGCCGAACAGGGCGGCGATCCCCCACGGGATCAGCGCTATGGCGCGGTCGAGGTGGCTGGTCGGCTGTTTCATGAGCAGGCGCCGCGCGTGATGGTCGGCATGACCATGCCGTCGAAGGGGTCGCCGATGACGACGGAATTGGGTTGATAGAGGCGCAGCACGAGAATAAAGCGGCTCCTCTCGCCGAGCGGCAGCCAATTGCCCGGTCGCGCGTTGCGCGCGGCGGCAACGGTGAAGGAGCCGTCGGCTTTGCGCAGCAGGCTGGCGGAGGTTACGCCATAGCGGCCGGCGCGATTTGGCCGCAGGCGGCCGTTCACGTCATAGGCGGCAAGGGTCCAGAAGCGTGCTGTCGGCGCTTCGCCGGAAATGGCGTAATCGCAACGCGAGTCGAGGGATTCGCCGGACTGGTCGGTCTCGGCGACAAAGGCCAGGCCTTCGCCGGAGCCAAGCGGCAGAACGCCGTCGACCGCCACGACGGCGCGCGCATAAGGGTCGATGTCGGAGCCGCCGAGCTGCGGCCAGCAGGTCCAGGGGCCGAGTCGCACCGCGCCGAAGCCCGGGTTTCCCTGCAGGGCGAAGATCGTCGCTGCTGTGCCGAGCGCCAGAGCGGCGATAAAAGCGACCGACAAGGATCTCATTGCGGACAAGCTTCTTTCCCGGGCGTCCCGGCCGCGCCGGACGAATAATCTGTCGCGTCGCCGCGTTCTGCGCCGTCCCATGCGATCCGACGGAAGCTAAGACGTCCCTTCGCCGCAATATCGACGGTCGGCGCATAGGTGACATAAAGGCCGATCGTCTGGCAAGGTCCTGGCGCCGGATCGCTTCGCCCTTTCCCGCGGTTTTCGTGCGGCTTCACCGGGCTTTGCAGCGCCGGGCGCGGTTCACGTCGTGTTCACACCGCGCAGACAACAATTGCGCATGGCCAAGATGCGGGCGAAATTGCTGTTTGTCTGCCTGTGCGGACTTCTTTTCGCCCTCGGCGCCGAGACGGCGTGGGCCGGCGGTTTGCGCCTTGGTCTCGGCCGGCTTTTCCTGCCGCCGGTTTTCTTCGGTGGCCCGCCCTTCGGCGGTCCCCGCGTTTACGAAGTCGAGCCGGAACACGAAGCCCCGATCATCGAGCATCGGGCGCATGGCCGCGAATGGAGCCCCAAAGGGCCGCGCAAATGCTATAGCTCGGCCGAGACGCGCCGGCGCATAGCCAGAAACAAGCTGCGCGAGCCTTTCCCCCTGATGCGCAAGGCCGCCGCCCTCACCCGCGCCGAGGCGCTGGCGGTCAAATTATGCAGCTGGGAGAAGCTGGAAATTTACGAAATCAGCCTGCTGCGGCGCGACGGGCGCATCGTTCATGTCTATATGAACGCCGAGACCGGCAAAGTCATCGGCGCGCACAAATTTCACTGACCGATCGAAGGGAATAAATCTTGCGCCTGCTCGTGATCGAAGACGACAAGGACCTCAACCGCCAGCTGGTCGCCGCGTTGGAGGCGGCGGGCTATGCCGTTGATTCCGCCCGCGATGGCGAGGAGGGGCATTTTCTCGGCGACACCGAACCCTACGACGCCGTGGTGCTCGACATCGGCCTGCCGAAACTGGACGGGATCTCCGTTCTGACCGCCTGGCGCAAGGCCAACCGGACCATGCCGGTGCTGATCCTCACTGCGCGGGACGCCTGGAGCGAGAAGGTGCAGGGGTTTGACGCCGGCGCCGACGATTATGTCGCCAAGCCCTTCCATATGGAGGAGGTTCTGGCGCGGTTGCGCGCCCTGCTGCGGCGATCGACCGGACACGTCACCAATGAACTGGTTTGCGGCCCGGTGGCGCTCGACACCAAATCCGGGCGCGTGACAGTTTCCGGCGCGCCGGTGAAACTGACCTCGCACGAATATCGCTTGCTCGCCTATCTGATGCATCACGCCGGCCGGGTTGTGTCGCGCAGCGAGATCGTCGAGCACCTTTACGAGCAGGATTTCGATCGCGATTCGAATACGATCGAGGTCTTCGTCGGCCGTTTGCGCAAGAAACTCGGCGTCGACGTGCTGCAGACCGTCCGCGGCCTCGGCTATATGATGGAAGCGGGAGCGGCGGATCGCGCGCCGGCGCGCTGAAATGTGGCGTTTCGGCCAGACCTCGATCGCGGCGCGGCTGTTTCTGTCCTCGGCCCTTGCCTGTATCGTCATTCTGACCGCGGCCGGCCTGCTGCTTTCGGCGCTTTATCGCAATACGGCCCAGGCGGCGCTGGACGACCAGTTGAGCATTTATCTTCGCGCCCTCGTCGTCGGCATCGCGGAGTCGCGCGACGAATCCTCGACCGAGGGCGGCCAGTTGGGCCAGCCGCAGTTCGACCTGCCGCAATCGGGCTGGTACTGGCAGATCACCCGGCTCGACGTCAGCCCGCCGGACATCCAGTCCTCGCCTTCGCTCTTCGCCGAGCGCCTGCCCAAACTGACCAAGGCGAAGATCGACCAGGACGGTCGGCGGCGCGGCGACGTGATCGGGCCCGACAACAAACCCTTGCGCATGCTGGAGCGCAAGATCAACGCCGGCGAACAGGGCCAGTATCTGGTGCAGGTCGCCGCCACCACCCAAAGCGTGGACAGCCAGGTCGCCCTGTTCGAATTCGACCTGGGCGTGACCTTTTTTCTGCTGGCGCTGCTGCTGGTGGCGGCCATGGCTTTCCAGGCGCGCTACGGCCTGAGGCCGTTGCGGCTCTTGCGTAAGCAGGTGATCGCGGTCCGCCGCGGCAAGGCGGAAAAGATCGCCGGCGCCTTCCCGCTCGAAATCGCGCCGCTCGCCGAAGAGTTGAATCTCCTCATCGACGCCAATCGTGAAATCGTCGAGCGGGCGCGCACCCAGGTCGGCAATCTGGCGCATGCGCTGAAAACGCCGCTGAGCGTGATCGTCAATGAATCCGACGGGGATTCCTCCGCCCTGGCGAAGAAAGTCGCGGAACAGGCCGAAACCATGCGCACGCAGGTGGCCTTCTATCTCGAGCGCGCCCGCGCCGCGACACGGGCCGGCGCCATCGGCGCCGCCGCCGATCCGGCGCCGGCCCTGGCCGCCTTGGCGCATGCTTTCGGGAAAATCCATCGCTCCGTCGATCTCGCCGTCGATTGTCCGGACGGTTTGCGCTTTCTCGGCGAAAAGCAGGATTTCGACGATATGGCGGGCAATCTCATCGACAACGCCTGCAAATGGGCGCGCGGCGAGGTGCGGGTCCAGGTCGAAGCCCTGCCGTCGCTCGGCGGCGGGCGCGCCTTTTTTCGCGTCGTCATCGACGATGACGGCCCGGGACTGGCGGCGAAAAAGCGCGAAGAAGCGGTGCGGCGGGGAAAGCGGCTCGACGAGAGCAAGCCCGGCTCCGGCCTCGGCCTGGCGATCGTCGCCGATCTGGCGGCGGCCTATGGCGGAAGGCTCGACCTCGCCGATTCGCCGCTCGGCGGCCTGCGCGCCATTCTGATCTTGCCGGCGGCGCCAACGGATTGAAATCTGATCCCAAAGAGGCGTGGCAAAAACGCGACAGCGGCGCGCAAAATGCGTCGCGGCCTTTCGCGCCGCGACGTCGGCGGCTACTATCCGGCCGCGTCGCGGAAAGCGCGGCCAAAATTGATTTCTTTGGAGGTTTTGCCGTGGTGTCCTTGGCGCGCGCCGGTTTCGCTTGCATCGCTCTCGTCTCTCTCGCCGGTTGCGCCTCGGCGCCCAACCAAGCGCCGGCGGCGGCCGCCGTTTCGGCGCCCTATTTCGGTCTGGCGAGCGGCGCGCTCGGCGCGAGTCTCGACGCTTTCGACAAACAGGCGGCCAATAAGGCGGAAGCCACGGCCCTGAATTCCGGCGACCGCAAGACCTGGCGCGGCGACGACGGCGCTTACGGCTATGTCGCGCCGGGGCCGCTCAACGACGGCTGCCGCAACATCACCCATACCGTCTACATCAACGGCCGCCCGAAAGTCGGGACGGGCTCCGCCTGCCGCAGCGGCGGCGGCTGGACGCTCAAGGGCTGAGCAGGCGCCGCGCAAAAAAGGCGCGCGCCGGTCATCTTGCGCCGGACGCGCACTGGAGGCGGCGGCCATTCGCCGGTCGCCTGCAATTTCGCCGAAATTGAGCGATAAAGGGCGTGTTGTTGGGGACGAAAACCCATTGAATTGAAATATCAATTCCATTTCCCGGGCGTACGAGGGGCTTGGCATGTTCAAGGCATTCGTTTTCGGCGTCTTAATCACTTGCGCGGCGGCTGTTCTCGGCGGTTACCTGGCATTGCGAAGCGGCTTAATTCCCGCCAACGCCGATTCTTCTCCCGGCGCGCTTGAAACATGGGTGGCGGGAACGTCGCTGGACGCGACCCTGCAACGCGAGGCGCCCAAAGGGCCTAATCCCGTGGCGCTGACGGACGCGAACCTGATCGCCGGCATAAAGCTTTATGGACAGCACTGCGCTTTCTGCCACGGCGACGCGGCAGGGGAAGACTCGGCGACCTCCGTCGCCAAAGGCCTTTATCCGCGCCCGCCGCAATTGGCCACCGATGGCGTCGAGGATGATCCTGAAGGGTATTCCTTCTGGAAGATCAAGCATGGCATTCGCTGGACCGCCATGCCGTCGTGGAAGAGCAAGCTGACCGATAAGCAGATATGGACCCTCGCGCTGTTCCTGAAACACATGGACAAGCTGCCGCCCGACGCGGACGCCGCGTGGAAGAAGATCAAGAATTGAGCCGATCCGATCGTCGCCCACTTGGCCGGCGCCTGACTGAATGGCCTGCGGCCGGCGCGGTCCGATCCGAAGCCTGATTTGCCGGAAAGCGTTGCGACAACTTTCCCGCGGCGGCGGGCGGCAAGCCACGGTCTGGCTACGCGGCGCCAAACAATTCAGGCGCCTGCTATTGGGGCGCCATCAAAACCCTTTTTGCATTGCAGCCGAATTCAAAAAGTCTGAGAATTTCAATTCTGTCTCCGCTGTCGTCGCGGGGGCGGTTTCCGTGTGGCCGACCCGTCGCCGACAATTGTCAGGATTTTGCATGCGCATCCGGTTTGGCTACGACATGTCCTATGAGACGCCCAAGCCGACGCCGATGATCGGCATGCTGAATGTCCACCACTCCCGCGCCGGACAGCTCGAGACGCCGGATTTCCTGCAGGTCGAGCCGCGGGTTCCGATGACGACCTATCACGACAGCTTCGGCAATTTCTGCTTTCGCCTGGTCGCGCCGGCCGGCGAAATCCGCTTTCACGCCGACGCCGTCATTCACGATTCCGGCGCCTTCGATCCCGTGGCCTCCGATGCGGTCCAGCACCCGATCCAGGATCTGCCCGACGACACGATCCAGTTCTTGCTTGGCAGCCGCTACTGCGAAACCGACCTCCTGTCGGAAGAGGCGTGGCGGTTGTTCGAACGCGTCCCGGGCGGCTGGGGCCGCATGCAGGCGATCTGCGATTTCGTGCATAACCACCTGCGCTTCGATTATATGAACTGCGATCCGAGGCGCACCGCCTCGCAGGCCTATTTCAGCGGCGTCGGAGTCTGCCGCGACTTCGCCCATCTCGCCATCGCCTTCGCGCGCTGCATGAATATTCCGGCCCGCTATTGCACCGGCTACATCAGCGATGTCGGCCTGCCGCCGCCTTACGAGGCCCAGGATTTCTGCGCCTGGATGGAAGCATTTCTCGGCGGTCGATGGTGGGCCTTTGATCCGCGCAACAATGCGCCGCGCATCGGTCGCATTCTCATGGCGCGAGGTCGCGACGCAGCGGATGTGCCGCTGGTCCATTCCTTCGGCCCCCACGTTCTGCGCCGCTTCAAGGTCTGGGTCGATGAACTGCCGGATTGACTTTCACGGCGCGAGCTTCTCCCGTATCGACTGCAATTCGGCGCGGCGCTCGTCGCTCACCATCGGATAGGCGAGTTTGAGCGATTCCATTTTTTCCAGAATGGCCAGCGACACGATCAGCCGCGCGGTCAATTTGTCGTCGGCCGGCACGACGAACCAGGGCGAAGCGTCCGTGCTGGTCTCCGACAGGCAGATTTCATAGGCCTTCATGTAATCGTCCCAAAAACCGCGCTCCTCGATGTCGGCTCGGGAAAACTTCCAGTTCTTCTCCGGCTCGTCGATGCGAGCGAGGAATCTCTTGCGCTGCTCCTCCTTGGAAAGATGGAGGAAGAATTTCAGCACATGGATATTGTTGGCGGTGAGGTGGCGCTCGAGTCCGCGGATCGAACGATAGCGCTCCTTCCAGAATTTCTTCGGCTTGTCGCCGGGCGACAGCCCTTCGCCCTGCAATAATTCGGGATGGACGCGCACGATCAGCACGTCCTCGTAATAGGAGCGGTTGAAAATGCCGATGCGGCCGCGTTCCGGCAGGGCGCGGGTGGCGCGCCAGAGGAAATCGTGCTCCAGTTCCGCGCCGCTTGGATGTTTGAAGCTCGTTACCTGGCAGCCCTGCGGATTGACCCCCGACATGACATGGCCGATGGCGCCGTCCTTGCCCGCCGCGTCCATGGCCTGGAAGATCATGAGAAGGGCATGGCGGTTGGCGGCATAGAGCTTGCGCTGCATGTCGCTCAACCGCGCGACATGATCGGCGAGCATATCGTGATAGTCTTCCTTGGATCGATAGAGCGGATCGACCAGGGTCGGCCATTTGTCGAGATTGACCTTCTCGTCTTCCTTGACGCGGAATTTTTTCGTTTCGATCGGCGATTTGCGTTTGCTCATTTTTGCCCTCAAGGGATCAGCACCGCCGCGCCGTCGAATTTCCCGGCGCGCAGATCGGCCAAAGCCTCATTGGCCTGGCTGAGCGGGTATTTGCTTATCGTCGTCTTCACGCCGAGTTGCGGCGCGAGGCGTAAAAATTCCAGCCCGTCGCGCCGGGTGAGATTGGCGACGGAGACGATCTGCCGCTCCTCCCACAGGAGCGCATAGGGAAAGCTCGGGATGTCGCTCATATGGATGCCGGCGCAGACCGCCGCGCCGCCCTTGCGCAAAGATTCCAGCGCGGTGGGAACCAGCGCGCCCACCGGCGCGAAAATGATGGCCGCGTCGAGTTTTTCCGGCGGCGCCTCGTCCGAGCCGCCGGCCCAGGCGGCGCCGAGTTCGCGCGCGAAATTCTGGCTCGCCGCGTCGCCCGGCCGCGTGAAGGCGTAAACCTCATGGCCCTGGCTGACCGCGACCTGGGCGAGAATATGGGCGGCGGCGCCGAATCCATAGAGACCGAGCTTTTCGATGCGGCCGGCGCTGCGTCCGGCGATCTTGAAGGCGCGCCAGCCGATCAGGCCGGCGCAGAGCAAAGGCGCGAGGGAAGCGTCCTCGCCTTCCTCGCCGAGCGGAAAGGCGAAACGCGCGTCGGCGACGACCATGTCGGCATAGCCGCCGTCGCGGGAAAAACCGGTGAATTGCGGAGCGTCGCAGAGATTTTCATGGCCGGAGACGCAATAGGAACACGTCTGGCAGGTGTGGCCGAGCCAGGGAACGCCAACCCGCTCGCCAGGCTCGAGGCCGCCGACGCCGGCGCCGATGCGGTCGATCCGCCCGACGATTTCATGGCCGGGAATGATGGGAAGGCGCGGGTTCGGCAATTCGCCGTCCACCACATGCAGATCGGTGCGGCATACGCCGCAGGCGGAAATTTTTAGGCGAATTTCACCGGGGCCGGGCAGGGGATCGGGCCGTTCGCTCCATACCAGTGGCGCGCCGATCCGATTGAGAACCATTGCGTGCATAAGCCCTGCCTCCCATCGGAGGCAGTTTCGGCCGGGGGGAGGAGGCTGTCAAATTCGTCCATTGCTTATGTTAGCGCGAGCGTCCAGGCGAAAACGCCGGCCGAAAAAAGAGCGAGGACGAACAGGCCCCATTCGAGCTTGCCCCAATCGCGCACGATGACGCGCGCGTCGGCTTGCGGCGCCGAGGCTTCGGCGAGTAGGCGGTTATTGAGCGGCACAATGATGAAAAAAGTATAGGGCCAGCTGGCGAGAGCGATCAGGGCGCCGATCAGCCAGCGTATGTCGCCGGTCTCGCCATAGGAGGCGAGGCCGGCGATGGCGGCGAGAAGGGCAAGGCCGGCCTGCAGGGCGAAGCCGCGGCGGTCGCTCGGCGCCCATTCGCGCATCATCGACGAATCGTCGAGGGCGAGGCGCGCCGGCTGCTCGACGAAATTGGCGTAGAGCGCGGCGCCGGCGAAAGCCGAGGCGAAAATCAAAGCGAACAGACCTGGAAGCATGGAAAGCCTTTATCTTGCCAACGCGAAACGCGCGAAAAGCCTCATAACCTGTTTGGCTGCGAACGAAAAGAGCTTGGCGCCGCGCTTTCTTCGCCGGCCGCAAACCGGCGTTAACCATACAGCAACCTCTCGTCTGGCATGATCTCTGCTTGTTACGACTTGTAAATCCGCTGGTCAAAGGGGCTGGCGACAGCTCGGCCAGCGCGCCCAACACGTGCAGCGAGGGTTGTTCTATGATGATGAGTCGTTGCGAATATTGTGGTTTGCCGACACGGATCCACTTTGCCTGGTGCCAGGAAAGCGGCGTCAAGGGCGATATGCCGCCCGAGGCCCTGCGCCCCGGCGCGATCATCGCCGAAACGCGCGAATTACGCTGGTGCAAGCCGGTCACGGCGCAGGCCGTCGTCCCGAAGGGACGCCGCTGAACGAAGATCGGGCCGAAAATCAGTTAGCCGGAGCGAATTTCGCTTCGGATGATGGGTTGGCCGCGATCGACTTTGCCTGCCCCTCGGCGCTCCCCGCCGCAGCGAGGTCAGTCGCGCATGATAATGCTCCCGAGACGCCGGCCGGCGCCTTGGCGCGCCAGTGAATCAGGCGCTATCGGCTTGTTTTTTCACCGCCGCCGTGAAATTCGACGCAGGCTTTCGCCCTCTCGCCATGTTGCATTCGGCGACGATTTTCAAATCTCGCACATCCAGGTCCCGGCTGTTCGTGACGGGATCCAAGCCGCGGTTCATCGCGTTGACGAAGACGCGGCGATGCTTTTTGCTCAAAAAATAGGCGTTAGGCGACAGCCAGGAAGCGGATAGCCTCGTGAGGGGGCACGCCGGACGCGCCGCCGAATATTGCGCCGGCCAGGCTTGCAAGCGTTGCAAAACGAGCGATTTCGGTCCAGTACTGGCGCCTTACCTCGCCTCGCCTCGCATCCCTCAAATCGGCTTTGGACACGATGAAGCGCGCCCTGCCCGTCACCCGCGAAGACAATTTCCCCGAATGGTATCAGGCCGTGGTCGATTCCGCCGATCTCGCCGAAACCTCGCCGGTGCGCGGCTGCATGATCGTCAAGCCTTGGGGCTGGGGAATCTGGGAGCTGATCCAGGCCGCGCTCGACGCGCGCATCAAAGAGACCGGCCACGAAAACTGCTATTTCCCGCTCTTCATCCCCATGAGTTTCATCGCTCAGGAGGCGAGCCATGTCGAGGGTTTCGCCAAGGAAATGGCGGTCGTCACCCATCACCGGCTGAAAGCCGTGGACGGCAAGCTGGCGGTCGATCCCACTTCCGAACTCGAAGAGCCGCTGGTGGTGCGCCCGACGTCGGAAACCATTATCGGCGACGCCTTCCGGCGCTGGATCTCCTCCTATCGCGAACTGCCGATTCTCATCAATCAATGGGCCAATGTGGTGCGCTGGGAAATGCGCACCCGCATGTTTTTGCGCACGACGGAATTTCTATGGCAGGAGGGCCATACGGCCCATGCCGACGGGGAGGACGCGCTCGGCGAAACGCTGAAGATGCTGGACGTCTATCGCGAACTGGCGGAGGACGTTCTGGCCATGCCGGTCGTGGTCGGGGAGAAGCCTGAGAACGAGCGCTTTCCCGGCGCCGACGCGACCTATTCCATCGAGGCCATGATGCAGGACGGCAAAGCGCTTCAGGCCGGCACCTCGCATTATCTCGGAACCAATTTCGCCCGCGCCCAGAATATCCGCTACCAGTCGGCGACCGGCGAACTCGAATATTGCCATACGACAAGCTGGGGCGTCTCTACGCGCCTCATCGGCGGGGTCATCATGACCCATGGCGACGACGACGGCTTGCGCCTGCCGCCGCGCATCGCGCCGAAACAGGTCGTCATCGTGCCCATGTTGCGGGAAAAGCCGGAAGACGCGGAGCTTCTCGCCTATTGCGAAAAGCTGAAAGGCGAACTGGACGGCCTCGCCGCCTTCGGCGCCCCCTTACGCGCCCATCTCGACAAGAAGCCGATCCGTTCCGCCAACAAGCGCTGGGACTGGCTGCGGCGCGGCGCGCCCATATTGCTCGAAGTCGGCCCGCGCGACATGGCGTCCGACCAGGTCACCATGATCCGCCGCGACAAATTGCGCGACGGCGACAAGATCCTGTCGCAGACCTTGCCGCGCCAGACTTTTCTGGACGAAGCGGCCGGCCTTCTCGCGGACATCCAGCAAAATCTTTTCGACGAGGCCAAGGCTCGGCTCGACGCCAATATCCGCACCGATTTCGCCGATTTCGACGCGATCGCCGCCTATTTCGGGGCGGCGGCGGAAGAGGACGAAAAAACCGGCTTCAAGGGCTGGGCGCGCGTGCCCTGGGCCCGCCCGACCGGCGCGGAATTGGAAGAGGTCGAGGCGCGGCTCAAGGCGCTGAAGCTGACCCTGCGCAATGTGCCGGCAGACCAGAAACCACCCTCCGGCCGATGCGTCTTCACCGGCCGGCCGGCGGTCGAGAATATTCTCGTCGCCCGCGCCTATTGAGCGCGGGCGCCTTGGCCGTAAAGCCTTACATCATGCGCGGCCGGGGATGGTGGACGGACCACAATTCCCAAGCGGAGAGCGCCGCCACCAGCAGGCCGATGACGTAATGCGCCATGACCGCGCTCATGACTTCGCCGAAGCCGAAGAAGTAAGGCGAGGCCATCACCGCCACGGCGACCGCCAGATTGACCCACTCTTCCCATTCGGCGAATTTATAGATCGCGGCCAGCGACATGACGGCGATGATTCCGCCGCCGATCCAAGCGATTCGCGCCGCCGTTGCGTGATCGACATAGCCGAGCGCCCAGGGCGCAAAGAAGAGCGCCGCGCCAAGGATGAAGTTGGCGAAGTCCTGAAAGCGCGTTCCCATTTCCTTGAAGTCGAAGAGGCCTGCCATTGCCGCCTCCTTATTTCATGCGACCGGCGCCACGCCGGCGCTTCTGTCGATATTTATTTATGCGGCGGCCCCGGCGTTTCAAGGATCGCCCCGCGCCGCCCGCAAATTTACTGAGCGAATGTTTGCGGCTGACGCGCTCGGGGCAAGGAAAGAAAGTTGAAGATTGTCGGGATCAAACAAATCGCAGAAAGCGGCGGCAGCGTTTGCGCCAGATCATCTCCC